>NZ_JBHMIM010000051.1:0-53315 GCF_048060115.1 Micromonospora sp. LOL_023 | reverse complement strand
CCCAGGTCAGAAGGCACCTGTCTTTCAAGATCCACTATGTGGACCCGCCCATAATGAAGGGCTGAGGCTAGTCTCGCAGGAAATGTGGAAAAAGGTTACGCAGACGCCGTATGAGAGTTACTACAATACGTTGCGTATGCGAATGCAGGGCGAAATCGCGAGACGGCAGCGGCAGGTATGAGGCTTACGACCAGAGCGTATGGCTGCCCACGTGGGTAGCGGGTATGTCGGTCCGGACGATAACTTGTCCCGGTCCGATAAAGCGCCGAGCAACCAGGAGTCCGGCGTCATGGGCATCGGTGCCAGCGTGGCTAGCCGAGGCGTCGGCAACAAGCCAAGGGGTTAGGTTGCGCTCGAAGGCGTCCACCGCGCCCTTCAATACACAACTTTCAGTTGCGATACCACAGAAGTAGCACTCGGTCCAGCCGTGCCGTTCGAACAGCTTGGTACCCTCAGTATCAAAGGGGCTGTATATCCTCTTGTCGAAAATTGTCCCAAACTGGATATAGGGTTGCAGTTCGGAGACAATTTCGGTTTCGGGTGGGGACTGAAGACGTTCCCAGCCAAAGAATCGTTCGAACGGGCTGTCGGGATAGTTGTGATACCGCGTAAAGAGGACATCGCTACCCGCTTCCTGCCAGCGCTGGACTAGCTCGACAACGATCGGCACGATGTGCGCTGACTGCTCGCGTACGAAGCCGTTCTGCATGTCCGTCACGACAAGTACAGGGCGACCCGATGTCATCGGTTCAACCCTCTGCCTGTATCGCGGAGTGTTTCGATGGCTTGGTCCAGGGCTGGCATCAGGTCACTCGTTCGCAGAATTGCTCGGCGCATCGCCTGATGTTGTCCGGTTTCCCGTAGTCGGGAGACAGTGAGTTGGGAGCGTACTCCTCGAAGGTAGCGCCACCCATGCTCCGGCGACACCTGTGGGTCTCGCCCCTGCTCCACCTGACGGGCGATCGCGTCGCTGTACGCCCACATCGATTGAATAGCAAGCTCGCAGGCGACCATCTCGGCTTCCGTCAAGGAACGCTCGGCTGAGATCGGGTGGTAAACGACTCCGGACCATGAGGCGTAGCCCACCGAAATCCCAGGTACGCCGAACGATTCAATGCCTCCGTGGCCGTATGCCTCGGAAAGTAATGACTGCTCGATCAGTTCGGCGTGAGCGAGGTGTTCGTCGTCCAAGGCGCGGCCACGGTGCAGCAATGCTCTTGGCGTCGACATGATACGGAGCGCAGCGTCTAACAACTCCGGCGGCCAAGCCGGCTCAGTAACCCAATGAGCGCCAAGGACGTACACGGCAGATTCATCCTCTGCTGGCGAGATGGGCGCGAGGTAGTCGGTAGCCCATTTGATGTTGTCGCCGTACGACACCTCTCGCCACGCGGCGAGTGCCGCGATCGTGGATAGCTGGACCTGCTCGACTAGGTGAAAGACTGTGGACCCGCACGGCCAGACGTACAGCGTGCAGTCGCCTTCTGGGTGCTCGACCGGAGTCGAACAGCAGGTGTGCAACTGTTCCTCTGCTGGCGTACAGCCGGTGGCCTCGCGCAGCCGGGCAGCGCCTTCAGCGCCGACGAAAGCTGTCAGGAACTTGTGGGATCGCGCCGTGAAGTGCGGCCGATCCTCGGCGCTGCCGGTTAGCTCGCCGAACAGGTCATGGGGCTTTGCGTCGTACGCCAAGCAGTAGAGCTGGCGGTAGATGGGGTCGGTGACCGATACGCGTCCGGTCTCGTGGCGGTACATCGCTTTTTCGATGGCCTCGACCGTCGGTGTCTCGCGGATGCCGTGCTGTTGGCCTACGCGGTACAGCTCGCGCGCTGCGCGCTTGCGGGACTCCCAGCCGACTGCCTTCCGGCGGTTTACCAGCACAAGATTGGGCTTGAACTGCCGAGGAACTTCAGTGGACATGGGCCGTGTCCTTCGTGTCCGTGCGTAGTACCTGCCAGGATTCGCCGCCGGCAGGGCAGTCTAATTCGCAGGCGAGGTGTCGCTGCGGACGGCAGCCGAGAACAGCGTCAGCCATTAGTAAAGCCTACGCGGTGAGACGGTGCAGGGTCAGCCTTGGAGGCATGACGTCGATGGATGAGGATCGCTGGGCTGAGTCGGCGCCGGGCGCGGACGATGCCGACGTCACCCGCGAGTGCGTGATCGATGAGGCTGGCGACATGGTGCTCACGCTGCGGTGGAGCTTCGAAGACTTGAAGGCTGAGCACGGTGAGGTCGGTGCCCGGCGGATTCTCGCCGAGATCCTGGCCCGGTGGCAGGCGAACGGCGGTGAGCCGGTGTCGCTCGACGACGAGTGACCACCCGGAGTCGTCGTCCTTTTGGAAGGAGCACATCGATGTGGAATATCGGGGCGTTGTTCGGGGCGGCGTTGCTTGGCTTCTGCGCCGGGCTGTGGTCGTTCAGGGTGAAGACGCGGTGGTGTCCGGCCTGCGGGCGTGCGACGTACCCGTTGGCGGATCGGCGTGGCGGGTAGCCGGCTGCTCCGCACGCCCGAGCCGAACCCGGGAGACGTCCTGGTGGTCGGCGGCGAGGCCAGTGTGCAGTTCGCCGGTGAGCGACGGCTGAGGTTCCGGGTGATCTCGGTCGACCAGAAGCCGACGTACGAGGGCTGGGTTTGGGTGACCGGGTACGTGATCGACAAGTTGGGAGACGCCGCCGAGCGGCGGGAGATATTCGTGCAACGCCGTGGACTTTATCGGCTGCCTCGGCGCGAACAACGACCGTGAAAGGGAGAAAGAAGTGATCGTCGAGTTGGTTCGCGACCTGGTGTTGCGGTTGCGGGAGTGGTGGGACGGGCAATCGGCGGCGTCGAAGCGGCTCGCCAGGCTGGCCGGGGAGCGGTCGGCGGCCCGGCACCGGCGGTTGGACGGCAACCGTGGGCATCACTGGTCGTCGCAGCCGACGATGCTCGCTCCGACGCTGCGTCCGCTGATGACCTTCGGCCAGCAGCTCGGCTACCGCGTACCGGCGAGGTTGTGATCTGACCCGGCGGTCGAGTCGGAGGCTGAGCTGAGACCAAGAGTTGTACGAACGCCGCTGGCCGGTCCCGTCACGGGACCGGCCAGCGGCGTTGTGGCTGCTCAGTGAGCGGAGGATACGAGATTCGAACTCGTGAGGGTGTAAACCCAACACGCTTTCCAAGCGTGCGCCCTAGGCCTCTAGGCGAATCCTCCGTCCGACAGGGTACAGCCTGTCGGCGCTGCGGCCACCACCGGTCGGGGTGGCCCAAGGTCCGTCCCGGTTGAGGGTAGAGTAGGGCCAACCCCTCGTGCGGCGTGCATCTCGTGAACCTCCCCAGGGCCGGAAGGCAGCAAGGATAAGCGGGCTCTGGCGGGTGCACGGGGGGCCCTTTCGTCTCCGGGTCGACCCCCGGCCGCCCACGTCCTGGCATGTTTCGGCCTGGAAATCGTCGGTCCCGCGTGACAGCCTGGCAGGCGGCCCGACCCCGGTGCGGGCCCGTCCGGGGTGGCGGTGACCGCCCCGTCCGCGCAGAATTGCCCGGTCGAGAGGAGGCGGTGAGAGTGGCCCTGGCGCTCTACCGCAAGTACCGGCCACGGACGTTCGCCGAGGTCATCGGGCAAGAGCACGTCACCGAGCCGCTGTCGCAGGCGCTGCGTACCGGGCGGCTCAACCATGCGTACCTCTTCTCCGGGCCGCGTGGCTGCGGCAAGACCTCCAGCGCCCGGATCCTGGCCCGGTCGCTCAACTGCGAACAGGGACCGACCCCCGAGCCCTGCGGCAAGTGCGACTCGTGCCGCTCGCTGGCCGTCGACGGCTCCGGCTCGATCGACGTCATCGAGATCGACGCGGCCAGCCACGGCGGCGTCGATGATGCCCGCGAGCTGCGCGAACGGGCGTTCTTCGCGCCGGCCAGCAGCCGATTCAAGATCTACGTGATCGACGAGGCGCACATGGTCTCGTCGGCCGGCTTCAACGCGCTGCTCAAGCTGGTCGAGGAGCCCCCGGAGTACGTCAAGTTCATCTTCGCCACCACCGAGCCGGAGAAGGTCCTCGGCACGATCAAGTCGCGGACCCACCATTATCCGTTCCGGTTGATCCCGCCGGGCGTGCTGCGGCCGTACCTGGAGCAACTCTGCTCGGCCGAAGGCGTCAAGGTCGACCCGGCGGTCTTCCCGCTGGTGGTGCGGGCCGGTGCCGGCAGCGCCCGGGACAGCCTGTCGGTGCTCGACCAGTTGATCGCCGGAGCGGGCCCGGAAGGGGTCGGCTACGCGCGGGCGGTGGCGCTGCTCGGGGTCACCGACAGCGCGCTGCTCGACGAGATGTGCGACGCGCTGGCCGCCGGTGACGGCGCGGCCGCGTACGCGACCATCGACCGGGTTGCCGAGGCCGGGCACGATCCGCGTCGGTTCGCGTCCGACCTGTTGGAGCGGCTGCGGGACCTGATCGTGCTGCAGCAGGTGCCGGACGCGGTCAGCAAAGGGCTGATCGACGGGCCGACCGACCAGATCGAACGGATGTCCGCCCAGGCCGAGCGGCTCGGACCGGCGACGTTGTCGCGATGTGCGGACATCGTGCACAACGGCCTGGTGGAGATGCGTGGCACCACCGGTCCCCGGCTGCTGCTGGAGCTGGTCTGCGCCCGGATGCTGCTGCCCGGCGCCGAGGACTCCACCGGGGCGCTGCTGCAGCGCCTCGAACGGATGGAGCGTCGGCTGGCGGCCGGCGTACCGATGGCTGTCGCGGCCTCCGTCGCACCCGCCGCCGCTGTGTCGCCGACCTCCGTGCCGCCGCCGCCCGCGACCCCGGTGGCGACCTCCGCGCCGGAGCCCTCGTCGCCGGCAGCTTCCGCGCCGGTGTCGGCTGCTCCGACGCCGGCTGTGCAGCAGCCACCACGCCGTCCGGTGGCGCCCGAGGCGGTGATGCCCGACCCGGGCACCCCTGAGCCGCCGTCGATGCCGGCCGTGCCGGGTGAGCTCGACGCGGCCGGTGTCCGCCGGGCCTGGGACGAGATTCTCGGCATGGTCGGCAACCGGAGCAAGCGCGCCGCCGCCGTGGTGCGGGAGGCGACGGTACGCGAGGTGGCCGGCGACGTGCTGGTGCTGACCTTCCGGCACAGCGTGCACGCCACGATGCTGTCGTCCTCGCCGGACCTGCTGCTGGAGGCGATCTACGAGACCCTCGGCGTGCGGTGGCAGATCCGCTGTGAGACGGCCGGCGCGCCGGCTGGTCCGGCTCGGGCGAGTGCCGCCCGGCCCACCGGTACGCCGCCAGCTGCCGAGCCACCCGCCGCACAGCGGTCGGCGGCGGCGACCAACGCGCGAGCGGCCGCCGGCGGTGCGGGCGGTCGACCTGGGGCGAGTCGTCCCGCCGCCGGTCAGCCGTCGACGGGTGGGGGCGACGAGTCCGACTGGCCTGAACCGGCCCGGCCCGGTGGTGGGCAGCCGGGGGGTGCTACCTCGGTCGGCGATGGCTCCGGGCCCGCCGATGACGGCCGGCATGACAACGGCAACGGCAACGGCAGCCAGCACCGCAACGGCGGCCAGCGTGGCGGCGGTGGCCGGCCGGCAACGGCTGGTCCGTCGGCCGCAGCCGGGGCTGTCCGTGCGCCGGGGGCCAGGCCAGGCGGCGGTGCGGCCCAGTCGGGCTCACCGCGCGCCGATGGTGGCACCTGGTCGGACGGATCGCCGGCGGAGGAGCCGCCGTACGACCCGGACTACGACGGCCCGGCGCGCCCGGCCGTCGCGAGTCCCGCTGCCGGCACCGCGACCTACGAGGGTTTCGATCCGGGTGACGAGCCGCTGGACGAGGTCGTCGACGAGAAGACGGCGCGGCAGAGCAGCGAGGAGCAGGCGATGCAGCTGCTGCGGCAGGCGCTCGGCGCGGAGAAGATCGGCGAGATCGACGCTCGCTGATCGTGGTGCCGAGTTTGTGCCGAGCGGTGCGGCTGGGGCCTGACGGACTAGGCTGGGCCACGATTCGAAGCCACACTGATCCAGCCACACTGATCGAAGGAGCGGTGCCGTGCGCCCCGGTGGACAGCCCAACATGCAGCAGATGCTGAAGCAGGCGCAGAAGATGCAGCAGCAGATGGCTACCGCTCAGGCCGAGTTGGCCGAAGCGGAGGTGACCGGGACCGCGGGTGGTGGCCTGGTGACCGTGACGCTGTCCGGCGTCGGCGAGATCCGGTCGATCAAGATCGATCCGAAGGCGGTGGACCCGGATGACGTGGAGACGTTGGAGGATCTGGTGCTGGCCGCCGTCCGGAGCGGCAACGACGAGGTCCGCAAACTGACCGAGGAGAAGATGGGCCCGGTCACGGGCGGCCTCGGCGGGCTCGGGCTGCCCGGGTTCTGAGTCACCGTCGATGTATGAAGGCGCAATTCAGAACCTGATCGACGAGTTGGGCCGGCTGCCCGGGGTGGGGCCGAAGAGCGCCCAGCGGATCGCGTTCCACATTCTGTCCGCCGACCCGGCGGACGTCACCCGGCTGGCCACCGCGCTACGCCGGGTGAAGGAGCTGGTGCGGTTCTGCACCGTCTGCTTCAACGTGGCCGAGACCGAGCAGTGCCGGATCTGCCGGGACACCCGCCGTGGGGTCGATGTGCTCTGTGTCGTCGAGGAGCCGAAGGACGTCGTGGCGATCGAGCGCACCGGCGAGTTCCGGGGGCGGTACCACGTGCTCGGTGGGGCGATCAATCCGTTGGAGGGCATCGGCCCGGACAACCTGCGGATTCGTGAGCTGATGCTGCGGCTGGGCTCCGGTGACGTCAAGGAGCTCATCCTGGCGACGGATCCGAACACCGAAGGTGAGGCCACGGCCACCTATCTCGCCCTGATGGTCAAGCCGATGGGGATCGCGGTATCCAGGTTGGCCAGTGGCCTGCCGGTCGGTGGCGACCTGGAGTACGCGGACGAGATAACCCTGGGCAGGGCGTTCGAGGGTCGGCGATCGGTCTGACAGCCGGCCGGGGAAACATTCGAAACATGTAACAACTTGATGTAGCGAAATTTCCGACATATGTGGCGTATCATCTCCTCTGTACGGTCCGATCGCTGCTGTCGGGACAGTTAAGACACGATCCGGTACCAACCGCGTACCGGCCGGTTTCCGGTCGCGTCGAACGCCCGCTAAGGTCTCGCCATCGGTGACCCCCGTCACTACGTTGTCCGTACCCAAAGGACGAGGTGAAGCACCCATGCGTGCACCCAGGCCGAAGGCCGCCATCGCGGCCGTCGCGGTCGCGGCGCTGGCCCTAGCCGGCTGCGCCGAGAGCGAACGCGACGACTCCGGCGATTCCAGCGATGCCACCCTGGTCTTCGGCGTAGCCGGTGACCCGAAGGTCCTCGACCCCAGCTTCGCCAGTGACGGCGAGTCGCTGCGGGTGGCCCGGCAGATGTTCGAGACCCTGGTCCGTCCCGAGGAGGGCGGCACGGCGATCTCCCCAGGTCTGGCGGAGAGCTGGACCCCGGACGCCACCGGCACCGTGTGGACGTTCGCCCTCAGGTCCGGCGTCAAGTTCCACGACGGCACCGACTTCAACGCCGAAGCGGTCTGCGTCAACTTCGACCGCTGGTACAACGCCACCGGCCTGATGCAGAGCCCGGACGTCACCGCCTACTGGCAGGACGTCATGGGCGGCTTCGCCAGCAACGAGAGCGAAGACCTGCCGGAGAGCCTCTTCAAGTCCTGCAACGCGGTGGACGAGACCACCGTCGAGCTGGCCTTCAGCCGTGTGTCGAGCAAGATCCCGGCCGCGCTGATGCTGCCCTCGTTCTCCATCCACTCGCCGACCGCTCTCGAGGAGTACGGCGCGAGCGACGTGACCGGCAGCTCCGACGACATCACCTACCCGGCGTACGCGTTGGAGCACCCCACCGGCACCGGCCCGTTCAAGTTCAAGGGCTGGGACATCGCGAACAAGACCCTGACCCTGGAGCGCAACGAGGAGTACGCCGGGGACAAGGCGAAGGTCAAGACCCTGATCTTCCGCACCATCTCCGACGAGAACGCCCGTAAGCAGGAGCTGCGTACCGGTGGTATCCAGGGCTACGACCTGGTCGGGCCGGCCGACGTGCAGCCGCTGAGCGACGACGGCTTCAACGTCCTCACCCGCCCGGCGTTCAACGTCCTCTACCTGGCGATCAACCAGGCCGGTAACCCGGCGCTCGCCGACATCCGGGTCCGGCAGGCGATCGCCCACGCGCTGAACCGTCAGGCGCTGGTCGACTCCAAGCTCCCGCCGGGAGCCGAGGTCGCCACCCAGTTCGTCCCGCCGACGGTGGAGGGCCACAACCCCGCCGTCACCACCTACGACTACGACGTCGAAAAGGCCAAGGCGCTGCTGGCCGAGGCCGGCCACCCGGACCTCACCCTGCGGTTCCACTACCCGACCGAGGTCACCCGGCCGTACATGCCCAACCCGAAGGACATCTTCGAGCTGCTCGCGGCCGACCTGCGGGAAGCCGGTATCACCGTCGAGCCGATTCCGCTGAAGTGGTCGCCGGACTACCTCAACGCCACCACCTCGGGCAACGCGCACGACCTGCACATGCTCGGCTGGACCGGTGACTACGGCGACGCCTACAACTTCATCGGTACGTTCTTCGACCGGCCGAAGGACGAGTGGGGTTACGACAACGCGGAGCTGTTCGAGAAGTTCGTCGCCGCCGACAGCACCGCCGACCTCGACGCACGGTACGAGCTGTACAAGGGGCTGAACGCCGACATCATGGAGTTCCTGCCGGGTGTGCCGATCTCGCACTCTCCGCCGGCGATCGTCTTCGCCGAGGACGTCATCGGTGTCACGGCCAGCCCGCTGACCGACGAGCGGTTCGCCACCGCCGAGTTCGCATCCTGATCGACCGAGTGAACTAGCGAACGGAACGAGGGCGGGCGTCCGCCGTCACCCGGGCCACCAGTCCGGATGGCGGGGGCGCCCGCCCACGTGACCCTCCACACCCCCTGCCGAGGCACCGTGTTCCGCTTCATCGTCAGACGCCTGCTTCAACTCGTACCCACCCTCTTCGGACTGTCCCTCCTGCTGTTCATCTGGCTGCACCGGCTGCCCGGCGGTCCCGAGACCGCGATCCTCGGCGAGCGCGGCACCCCGGAGATGCGCGCGGCGATCCGCCGCAACCTGGGCCTCGACGAGCCGATCCTGATCCAGTACGGCCGGTTCATGAAACGGCTGCTCCAGTTCGACCTCGGGACCTCCATCTCCACCAAGCGTGAGGTCACCACCGAGTTCCTGCTGCGCTTTCCCGGCACCGTGGAGTTGACCATCACCGCGATGCTGATCGCGGTCGGGGTCGGCATCCCGCTGGGCTATCTGGCAGCCCGGCGGCGCGGCACGCTGCTCGATCACGGTTCGGTGGTCGGCTCGCTGATCGGCATCTGCATCCCGGTCTTCTTCCTGGCGTACGTGCTGAAGGCGATCTTCGCGGAGAACCTCGGCTGGTTCCCGTCCAGTGGCCGGCAGGATCCGCGGATCGACGCCACCCGGGTGACCAACTTCTTCGTTCTCGACGGCCTGATGACCCAGGAGTGGGACGCGTCGCTGAACGCGCTGTGGCATCTCGTGCTGCCGGGTCTCGCGTTGGCCAGCATCCCGCTGGCGATCATCGTGCGGATCACCCGGGCCAGTGTGCTGGAGGTGCTCGGCGAGGACTTCGTGCGTACCGCCCAGGCCAAGGGCCTGACCGAGCGGGTGGTCCGCCGCCGGCACGTGCTGCGCAACGCGATGCTGCCGGTGGCGACCTCCATCGGGCTGCTCACCGGCGGGTTGCTCTCCGGCGCGGTGCTCACCGAGACGGTCTTCGCCTTCGGCGGCATCGGTGCGTTCGTCGCCGAGGCGATCGGCCAACGTGACTATCCCGTACTGCAGGGCTTCATTCTGATCATCGCCCTGGTCTACGTGCTGGTGAACCTGTTGGTGGACATCTCGTACACCTTCATCGACCCAAGGGTGCGTGTCCGGTGAGCGCGAGGAGTGAGCGAGCGTCAGCGAGCGAGCCCCGCAGTCGCGAACGGAAGGTACTGCGGTGAGCGACATCCTGAGTCCGGGGCGCAAGAAGGACAAACTCGACCGGCTCGCGGAGCTGTCGGCGGTGCACGACGACGAGCGCGGGGTGAGCCTCTGGCAGGAGGCGTTCCGGCGGTTGCGGCGCAACCCGGCGGCGATCGTCGGCGCGGTCATTCTCGGCATCTTCGTGCTGGTCGCCCTGATCGGCCCGTTCCTGGTGCCGTACGACCCGGTGGCGCAGCTGTGGAAGGACGAGATCCGCGAGGCGCAGGCCTACTATCCGGGTCCGCGGGCGGAGAACTGGTTCGGCGTCGACCACCTGGGCCGCGACCAGTTCAGCCGGATGATCGTCGGCGCCCGCCAGACGCTGCTGGTCGGCGTCGTCTCCACGCTGATCGGGCTGACCGTCGGCGCGCTGATCGGCGGGCTCGCCGGTGCCGCCGGTGGGCTCGGCGGCCGCTGGGGTCGCTGGATCGACACGGTGCTGATGCGGATCGTCGACATGCTGCTGGCGTTGCCGAGCCTGCTGCTGGCGATCAGCATCGCGGCGCTGCTCGGTGCCAGCCTGACCACGGTCATGATCGCGGTCGGCATGGTGTCGGTGCCGGTCTTCGCCCGGCTGCTGCGGGGCTCGATGCTCGCCCAGTCGAACAGCGACTACGTGGTGGCGGCGACCTCGTTGGGGGTACGCCGGTCCAAGGTGGCGCTGACCCACATCCTGCCGAACTCGCTCGCGCCGGTGATCGTGCAGTCGACGCTCACCCTGGCGACCGCGATCATCGAGGTGGCGGCGTTGTCCTTCCTCGGCCTGGGCAATCCGGACGCGGCGATTCCCGAGTGGGGGGTGATGCTGGCCGACGCGCAGCGCTATCTGGATGCGGCACCCCGGCTGGCGATCCTGCCCGCGCTCGGCATCATCGTGACCGCGCTGGGCTTCACCCTGCTCGGCGAGGCGATGCGGGAAGCCCTCGACCCGAAACTGCGGAAGTGAGCCATGGCGCTGCTCGATGTGGATGAACTCGCGGTCACCTTCGCCCGGCGCGGGCAGCGGACCGTACACGCCGTCGACGGGGTCTCCTTCTCGGTCGACGCCGGGGAGGTGACCGGCCTGGTCGGCGAGTCGGGCTGCGGCAAGAGCGTCACCTCGCTGGCGATCATGGGTCTGCTGCCTACCGGCAAGGGCGTCCAGGTGCGGGGCAAGGCCGCTTTCGACGGCACCGATCTGCTGCAGCTCGGCTCCCGGGCGCTGCGGGACGTACGGGGCCGCGACGTGGCGATGATCTTCCAGGATCCGCTGTCGTCGTTGAATCCGGTGGTGCCGATCGGGGTACAGGTGACCGAGGTGCTGGTGCGCCACCGCGGGATGCGGGGCGAGCCGGCCCGCAAGGAGGCGGCGGATCTGCTCGACCGGGTCGGCATCCCGGATCCGACCCGCCGGCTCAAGGAGTACCCGCACCAGCTGTCCGGCGGGATGCGCCAGCGGGCGCTGATCGCGATGGCGGTCGCCTGCCGCCCCCGGTTGTTGATCGCCGACGAGCCGACCACCGCGCTCGACGTGACGATCCAGGCGCAGATCCTCGAACTGCTCAAGGACCTGGTCCGCGAGTCGGGCACCGCCCTGGTGATGATCACCCACGACCTCGGGGTGGTGGCCGGCATGTGTGACACCGTCAACGTGCTCTACGGCGGCCGGGTCGTCGAGACCGCCCGGCGGCGGCCGTTGTTCGCCGGACCGCTGCACCCGTACACGGTGGGGTTGCTCGCCTCGATTCCGCGCCTGGACTCGGGCCCGGGGCAGCGACTACAGCCGATTCCCGGTTCGGTCCGGGACCTGCTGCCCTGGACGGACGGTTGCGCCTTCGCACCGCGCTGCACCCGGCAGGTCGACGCCTGCCTCGGCACCGCTCCGGAGCTGCGTCGCAACGTGGACGGACACGCGTTCCGCTGCGTCAACCCGTCCGAGACCGACACCGTGGAGGCCACCAGTGAGTGAAACCCTGGTCGAGGTCCGCGACCTCAAGGTGCATTTCCCGATCCGCAGGGGCGTGTTGTTCGACCGGGTGGTCGGACACGTCAAAGCGGTCGACGGGGTGGACCTGCGGATCGCCCGGGGCCAGACGTACGGGCTGGTCGGCGAGTCGGGCTGCGGCAAGTCGACGCTCGGCCGGGCGATCCTGCAGTTGACCCCGTCGACCGGGGGCGAGGTGGTCTTCGACGGGGTCTCGCTGGATCAGTTGCCGGCGGGCAAGCTGCGGGAGATGCGCCGGCGCTTCCAGATGATCTTCCAGGATCCGATGTCCAGCCTGGATCCCCGGCAGAACGTCGAGTCGATCCTGGTCGAGGGGTTGCAGGCGCACAACATCGGCGCCGACCGGGACGAGCGACGGCAGATCGTCACCGAGGCGCTGGACTCGGTGGGCCTGCCCCGCTGGGCGCTGTCGCGCTACCCGCACGAGTTCTCCGGCGGGCAGCGACAGCGGATCGGCATCGCCCGCGCGCTGGTTCTCGGCCCGGAGCTGATCGTCGCCGACGAGCCGGTCTCCGCCCTGGACGTGTCGATCCAGGCGCAGGTGATCAACCTGCTGAACGAGCTGCAGATCGAACGCAACCTCACCTATCTGGTGATCGCGCACGACCTGGCGGTGGTCCGGCACATCTCCGACACCATCGGGGTGATGTACCTCGGCGCGTTGGTCGAGGAGGCCTCCGGTGACCAGTTGTACCGCGAGCCGCTGCACCCGTACACCCGGGCGTTGCTGTCGGCGGTGCCGGTGCCCGACCCGGAGGTGGAGGACCGGCGGGAGCGGATCCTGCTCGCCGGCGACCTGCCGTCGCCGGCGAACCCGCCGGCCGGGTGCCGGTTCCACACCCGCTGCCCGTGGGTGCAGCCGACCCGGTGCGTCGACGAACGGCCGGTGCTCCGTGAGATCGGCGGCACCCGGGTGGCCTGCCACTGGGCGGAGCAGATCGCCAGCGGGGCGCTGCGCCCGCACCAGGTGGCCCCGGAGCTGGTCCACCCCGCCGGTGGTGGCACCGGTCCGTCGACGGTGTCGGCACCGAGCGAGCCGGAGACCTACGTCTGATCGGCCGTCCGGGCGGTGATCGGCCGTCCGGGCGGTGATCAGCCGTCCGGGCGGTGCAGCAGACCGACCGCGATGGCGTGCACCGCGGCCAGGTCGGCCGGATCGGCGAGGCTGGCCCGGCCACCGGTCACCAGGTACCACTCGTCGGCGTCCTTGTACTGCACGCGGAGAGTGACCTCCCCGGCGGCGAGCTCGGTACGCAGCGTCAACGCGCCGGTCACCACGCCGACCTCGTCGGTCATCACCCCACCCGGTCCGGGAACGATGTCCTGCGTGCGGCTCTGCTCCGGCGCGTCGCCCATGGTCAGCCTCCTGTCGTCGCCCCGGCCCGGATCACGGGCAGGTCGTCAGCATGTCGGCCAGCGTCGCCTTCTCCGGCTCCGTCACCGACAACTCCCAGTAGTGCTTCACCGTGATCCAGTCCTGGGCGTACTGGCACCAGTAGTCCCGGTTCGGCGGCTGCCACTGGGACGGGTCCTGGTCACCCTTTGCCCGGTTGGTCGATGCGGAAACCGCGATCAGCTGCGGTCGTTCCAGATCGTTGGCGAATTCGCGCCGTTGATCGTCGTTCCACTCGTCGGCACCGGAGCGCCAGGCGTTCGCCAGCGGCACGATGTGATCGATGTCGAGGTCGCGGGGGTTGGTGAAGGTCTTGCCGTCGAAGGCGCTGAGCCATTCGCCGCCGACGACGTTGCAGCCGTCCAGCTCGATCGCGGTGCCGTCGCGCTCCAGCACGGTGTCCCGCACGTCACAGTTGCTGCCGGCGGAGGTCCAGTGCGAGAAGCGGTCCCGGTTGTAGCCCTGCATGCCGCCGGCGGCCGCCACGGTCAGCTGGTCGAGTAGCGCTGCGGCCTCCTCGCCCGAGTCGGCGGCTGGCGCACCGACGCCGGGACTGCCGGTGGGGGAGTCGATCGAGACGTCGATGGCCTCGCAGCCGGCGGCCGCCATCAGCGCCAGCGCGGCGGCTGTGGCGACCGCCGCCCGGCGAAGGTCGAGTCGGGTGGTCCATGGTCGGTGTCGTTGAGGGGTTCGCACCCCTCAAGCTTGCGGGTGCCTGACGTACGACGCCAGGCAACCGCGAAGCACGGCGTTTCGCCAGAACTACAGTGGATCTTGGCTGACGCCGGATTTCAGCCGCTGCAGCGGATTCTCAGCCGCTGCGACGAGCCCGGTTGACCGCACTGGTCACGGCCCGTACCGAGGCGACAACGATGTTGGAGTCCAGCCCGACCCCCCACACCGTATGGTCACCGACCTCGCACTCCACGTACGCGGCTGCCTGGGCATCGCCGCCGGCGGAGAGCGCATGCTCGTGGTAGTCCAGCACCCGCACACCGACGTTCACCGACTGCAGCGCGTTGACGTACGCGTCGATCGGGCCGTTGCCCACCGAGTTCAGCGTGTGCCGGACCCCGTCGACCTCGACCACCGCGGTCGCCTCCACCTTGCCGTCGACCGTGGAGGTGGCGTACGACTCCAGCGTCACCGCCGGCCCGGTCTGCTGCCCGGCGAGGTACTCGCCAGCGAAGATCCCCCACATGCGCTGCGGCTCGATCTCGCCGCCGGTGTCGTCGGTGAACGCCTGCACCACGCCGGAGAACTCGATCTGCAGCCGTCGCGGCAGATCCAGGTTGTGCTCCTGACGCATCACGTACGCCACGCCGCCCTTGCCGGACTGGGAGTTGACCCGGATCACCGCCTCGTAGGTGCGCCCCACGTCACGCGGATCGATCGGCAGGTACGGCACTCCCCACTCGTGCTCGTCGACCTCGACTCCGGCGGCGCCGGCATCGGCCGCCAGCGCGTCGAAGCCCTTCTTGATCGCGTCCTGGTGGGAGCCGGAAAACGCGGTGTAGACCAGATCGCCCGCGTACGGGTGTCGCTCGTGCACCGGCAGCTGGTTGCAGTACTCCACCGTGCGCTTGATCTCGTCGATCTGGGCGAAGTCGATCTGCGGATCGATTCCCTGGCTGAACAGGTTCAGCCCCAGGGTCACCAGGTCGACGTTGCCGGTTCGTTCGCCATTGCCGAACAGGCAACCCTCGATCCGGTCGGCACCGGCCAGCAGGCCCAGCTCGGCGGCGGCCACGGCGGTGCCCCGGTCGTTGTGTGGGTGCAGCGACAGCACCACGCTGTCGCGGCGCGGCAGCCGCCGGTGCATCCACTCGATCGAGTCGGCGTACACGTTGGGGGTGGCCATCTCGACGGTGGCCGGCAGGTTGATGATCAGCGGGCGGTCCGGGGTCGGCTGGATCACGTCGATCACCGCGCCGCACACCTCGAGCGCGTAGTCCAGCTCGGTGCCGGTGTACGACTCGGGCGAGTACTCGTAGAAGATGTCGGTGTCCGGGGTGTGGATCTCGGCATACTTCTGGCAGAGCCGCGCCCCGGTGGTGGCGATGTCGGTGATCCCCGCCTTGTCCAGGCCGAACACCACCCGCCGCTGCAGCACCGAGGTGGAGTTGTAGAAGTGCACGATCGCCCGCTTCGCGCCCCGCAGTGACTCGAAGGTCCGGTCGATCAGGTGCTCCCGACACTGGGTCAGCACCTGGATGGTCACGTCGTCCGGGATCAGGTCCTGCTCGATCAGCTGCCGGACGAATTCGAAGTCGGTCTGACTCGCCGCCGGGAAGCCGACCTCGATCTCCTTGTAACCCATCTTCACCAGGAGTTGGAACATCCGGCGCTTGCGGTCCGGCGACATCGGGTCGATCAGTGCCTGGTTACCGTCGCGCAGATCGACCGCACACCACCGGGGCGGCTGTTCGACGCGCCGGGCCGGCCACTGCCGGTCCGGCAGATCGATGGAGAACTGCTGGTGGTACGGCTGGTAGCGCTGGTACGGCATCCGGCTGGGCTGCTGCCGGGCGATCGGATCAGCAGCGGTCCCGGCGGTGGCGGTCCCGGCGGTGGCGGTCCCGGCGGTGGCGGTATCGGCGGTGGCGGTATCGGCGGTGGTGGACCCGTTGGCGGTGCTGGTGGCCTGTTCAGGGCCGGCGATCTTGGACATCCTGCGAACTCCGCTGGTCTGAAGGAACCCGCTGCCGCCGTGCCGTCCGCCCACGGTCGGTCATGTTCGTGGGCGTCGCGGTGTGCGTAGGTGGCACGGGCGCGGGAGAGGTCAAGGCGGCGCGGATCAACTCCGCGACGAGGTGCCGGCCTGAGGGGCCTCGTCGCGGCAGCGAAGGAGGAGCGCCTGCCACATGACAGAAATCACCCTACGTGGTTTCCATCGGTCAGCAAAGCGCAGCCGGCAAATTGTGTGCCGGCCCTCAGCGCTCAGGCCGGCCCTCAGCGCTCAGGCCGGCCCTCAGCCGGGATTGGCCCCGGACGGCGACGGTGGTGCCGGTGGGCTCCCGGTCCCGAGCGGGGAGCCAGCGGTCACCGGCCCGGGAAGGGTGATCGACCCAGGTGCCGCGCCCGGCTGCCCGGCGAGGGTGACCGTGCCCAACCCCAGCCGGGCACCGGTCAGCGTGCCGTCCGGCCGGTAACAGTAGATCCCCACGTCCAACGGCGAGCGCAACGACGCGGTCGTCGACTCGACCGAGAAGCAGGTGCCGTCCGTACCGGGCAGCGGATCGACCACCGACACCGCCAACGGCGCCCGACGGTCGGCCAGCACCGCGATCCAGTCGGTGAACAGGTGCTGCAGCCGGGGATCGACCGCCGGGTCGACCGGAGTGCCCGGGTCACCCAGCCGGACACAGGACAGCGTCGTCGGCCGGGCGGCCGACGGCAGCACGCACTGGAAGGACCCGTCCTCGGTCTGCGCCATCGCGACGTCCACCGCGCCGCCGAGCGCCCCGCCGGGAATGTCCACCCGCCAGGTGCCGTCCACCGCCGTGGCCACCGCCACCGTACGGTCGGGCCGGTTCGCCGTCCGCCAGGTGTAGAACGCGGTGATCCGCAGGTCGGCTGCGGCCGCGGCGACCGCCGCCAGCTGCATCCGGGCGTCGTCTGGTGAGGTGCCCTGCCCGGACGGGGCGGCTGTCGCCTCCGCCGACTCCTCCGCCGGCGAGTGCACCGGACCGGATGATTCGCAGCCGAGTAGGAACGACGTGACGAACGCCACGCAAGCCAGTACGGCAAGTGAGTTTCGTGACGCGCCGGTACCCGGGGAACGCATCCGCCCATTCTGCGTACCCGGTCGGCATTTGCGGCAGGCGGCCCGCAGAAACGCTGATTCTCGCGGGACTACCCCTGATGACCTGCGGCCTTTACCGTCGGTGGCGGCACCAGCCGGACAGGGCGGCGGCAACGGCGGTGTCCCGGGTATCTACAGCCGGTGACCATGCCTGGCCGGATCGTGGGAACGGCTGTCTACCCGGCCGCCACCCGCCGGTACCCTGATGCCGGCAGGTTGGCAGCAGCTGGAGGGAGTGGACCGCCGTGGCACTGGTGGTGCAGAAGTACGGCGGGTCCTCGGTCGGCGACGCCGAACGCATCAAGCGCGTCGCCGAGCGGATCGTCGCGGCCCGCAAATCCGGCGACGATGTCGTCGTGGTCGTCTCCGCGATGGGTGACACCACCGACGAGTTGCTCGACCTGGCGGGGCAGATCAGCCCACTGCCGCCCGGCCGGGAGCTGGACATGCTGCTCACCTCCGGGGAGCGGATCTCGATGGCCCTGCTCGCCATGGCCATCCACAACCTCGGCTACGAGGCCCGGTCGTACACCGGCTCGCAGGCCGGCGTGCTGACCACCTCGGTGCACGGCCGGGCCCGGATCATCGACGTCACGCCGGGCCGGCTGCAGGGCGCCCTCGACGAGGGAGCCATCGCGATCGTCGCCGGCTTCCAGGGGGTGTCCCAGGACACCAAGGACATCACCACCCTGGGTCGGGGCGGCTCGGACACCACGGCGGTGGCGCTCGCTGCCGCGCTGCACGCCGACGTGTGCGAGATCTACACCGATGTCGACGGCGTCTTCACCGCCGACCCGAGAATCGTGCCCAACGCCCGACACATCAAGCAGATCACCTACGAGGAGATGCTGGAGTTGGCCGCCTGCGGGGCAAAGGTGCTGCACCTGCGCAGCGTCGAGTACGCCCGCCGCGCCGGGTTGCCGATCCACGTCCGCTCGTCGTACTCGACCAACACCGGCACCATGGTCACCGGATCGATGGAGGACCTTTCCGTGGAGCAAGCACTCATCACCGGAGTCGCCCACGACCGGAGCGAGGCGAAGATCACCATCGTCAGCGTGCCGGACGAGCCGGGTGCCGCCGCCCGGATCTTCGAGACCGTGGCCAACGCCGAGACGAACATCGACATGATCGTGCAGAACGTCTCGACCGAGGGCACCGGCCGTACCGACATCTCGTTCACCCTGCCCAAGGCGGATGGCCCGACCGCGATGGCCGCGCTCGGCAAGGTGCAGGAGCAGATCGCCTTCAAAGGTCTGCTCTACGACGACCACGTCGGCAAGGTGTCGCTGATCGGTGCCGGCATGCGGTCGCACCCCGGCGTCGCCGCCAACTTCTTCGCCGCCCTGGCCGAAGCGGGCGTCAACATCGAGATGATCTCCACCTCGGAGATCCGGGTCTCGGTGGTCTGCCGGGACACCGACCTGAACGCCGCCGTGCGCGCGGTGCATGCGGCCTTCGACCTCGGCGGTACGGAGGAGGCGGTGGTCTACGCGGGCACCGGGCGGTGAGCCGCGGTGCCTGACGCGAAGGCACGCCCGCTGCCGACCCTCGCGGTGTTCGGCGCGACCGGAGCCGTCGGCACCGTCATGTGCGAACTGTTGACCTCCCGGGCCAATGTCTGGGGCGAGATCAGGCTGCTCGCCTCGCCCCGCTCGGCCGGACAGCGGCTGCGCTGCCGGGGCGAGGAGTTGCCGGTTTCGGCGGTCAGCCCGGAAGCCTTCGACGGCGTCGACGTCGCGATGTTCGACGTGCCGGACGAAGTGTCCCGGCAGTGGGCGCCGATCGCCACCGCGCGAGGTGCCACCGTCGTGGACAACTCCGGCGCGTTCCGGATGGATCGCGGCGTACCGCTGGTCGTCCCGGAGATCAACGTGGCGCAGATCCGCCGCCGGCCGCTGGGCATCGTCGCCAACGCCAACTGCACGGTGCTGGCGATGATCGTGGCGATCGCCCCGCTGCACCACGAGTACGGGCTGCGCGAGCTGGTGCTGGCCAGTTACCAGTCGGTCTCCGGCGCCGGCCGGTTCGGCGTCGATCTGCTGCACCGCCAGCTGGCCAAGGCCGCCACCGACCGTACGCTCGGCTCACGGCCGGGCGACGTACGCCAGGCGGTCGGCGACGAACTCGGCCCGTTTCCGGCGCCGCTGGCGCTCAACGTGGTGCCGTTCACCGGTGACCTGGCCGACGACGGCTGGTCCACAGAGGAGCTGAAGCTGCGTGACGAATCCCGTAAGATCCTCGGGCTGCCGGATCTGAAGGTCTCGTCGACCTGCGTACGGGTGCCGGTGGTGACCGGGCACTCGGTCGCCGTGCACGCGGTCTTCGGCAGCGAAGTGACCGCCGACGGTGCCCGGGAGGTGCTGCGCAACGCCCCCAGCGTGATCGTCGTCGACGACCCGGGCAACGCGGAGTTCCCGATGCCGATCGACGCGGTCGGCACCGAACCGTCCTGGGTCGGCCGGATCCGTCGGTCCATCGACGACCCGCGCGCCATCGACTTCTTCGTCACCGGCGACAACCTGCGCAAGGGCTCGGCGCTGAACACCATCCAGATCGCCGAGCTGATCGCCCGGGACCTGCGGTAGGCCGGATGAGTTCGTGTACACCTCGCCGGGCAGATCGTCCGGTAGGCAGAGCAGCCCGGTAGTCCCGGTCGGCGTCGAGCACAGATAGGTCGGGTAAGGCCACCCGAGGCAGCTCGCAAGCGTGGAAGTAGTTCGACGCCCTGACTGGCATCAGCCAGTCAGGGCGTCGACCTGGTCGGGGTGGCCGGATTCGAACCGACGACCTCTTCGTCCCGAACGAAGCGCGCTACCAAGCTGCGCCACACCCCGAGGCACGCTGGGCAATACTAGCCCACCGAGCCGGCAGGGCAAATTCGGTATCCCCAAGCCACGTCGGTGGTGTGGCGGCCCGGTGCGGAGCCGACCAGCGGGAGATCAACGTCAGCGGGAGATCAACGTCAGCAGGGTGGCCTCCGGCGGGCAGGCGAACCGCACGGGTGCGGTCGGGTGGGTGCCGAGCCCGGCCGAGACGTGCAGCCAGGAGTCCGTGCCGGGCCAGCGGTGCAGGCCCTTGGCCATCGACCGGGGCAGGTCGCAGTTGGTGACCAGGGCGCCGACGAGCGGCACGCAGACCTGCCCGCCGTGGGTGTGCCCGGCGAGGAGCAGATTGAACCCGTCGGCGGCCATCCCGTCGAGCACCCGGGGCTCGGGGGAGTGGGTCAGGCCCAGGCTCAGGTCGGCCTGTGCCGACGGCGGGCCGGCGACGGCGTCGTAGTCGTCGCGTTCGATGTGCGGGTCGTCCACCCCGACCGCGTCGATCAGGCGTCCACCGGCCTTGAACGAGGCCCGGCGGTTGTTCAGGTCATGCCAGCCGGCACCGACCAGCACCTCACGTAGCTCCTCGAACGGCAGGTCGGGACCGGGCTGGTACTCCCGCTCGGGCAGCAGATAGCTCAGCGGGTTCTTCCAGACCGGGCCGGTGTAGTCGTTCGAGCCGAAGACGAACACGCCGGGCAGGTCCAGCAGCGGCTGCAGGGCCCGCAGCACCGCGGGCACGGCGGCCGTGTCGGCTAGGTTGTCGCCGGTGACGACGACCAGATCCGGGTCCAGCCCGGCCAGCCCGGCCACCCAGGCCTGCTTGCGTCGTTGGTCCGGCATCATGTGCAGGTCGGACAGGTGCAGGATGCGCAGTGGCTCCGCGTCCGGCGCGAGCACCGGCACGTCGAACCGGCGCAGGGTGAACATGTTGCGCTCGATGAGTGAGGCGTACGCCAGGGTGGCGGCGCCGAGAGCGGCGGTGCCGGCGGCGAGCCGGAATACGGTGCGCTTTCGCATGCCGCCCAGCGTAGTTTGACCAACCATGAACACAATGAAGGACCGCCTTACCGCCGACATGCGGGCCGCGTTGAAGGCCCGCGACGAGCTGACCACGTCCACGCTGCGGATGGCGCTGGCGGCGATCGGCACCGCCGAGGTCGCCGGCAAGGCCAAGCGGGAGCTCACCGACGACGAGGTGCTGTCCGTGCTGAGCAAGGAAGCGAAGAAGCGCCGGGAGGCGGCGGAGGCGTTTGCCGAGGCAGGCCGGGTCGACCAGGCCGCCAAGGAGCGGGCCGAGGGTGAGGTGCTGGACCGCTACCTGCCACGTCAGCTCGACGACGCCGCGCTCGCCGAGATCGTCGCCACGGCGCTCGGCGACGGTGGTTTCAGCGGCAAAGCGCAGATGGGTCCGGCGATGAAGGCGGCCCAGGCCGCGGTGGCCGGCCAGGCCGAGGGCGGCAGGGTCGCCGCCGAGGTACGCCGCCAGCTCGGCCTCTGATGCTGCGGGCCGCCCCATCTCCGGATTCGAACTGCCGATGGTCAGGCGCTCGCACCAGCGGGGACTGACGGGGCTGAGGGCGGGCACCGGAATGTCGGTGCCCGCCCTCAGTCCGTGCTAGCTGTCAGTCGTCCGAGTCGCCGGGGCGGCCGGGCGTACCCCTGTCGCCGGGCCCGTTGCCCGGCCCTTCGCTACCGCCCGGACTTGGTTGTGCACCCTGGCCGTTGCTGATCCGGATGATCACCGCGCCGCCCTTGATGGTCCGGCCGCTCGGACTGGTATTGGCGGCGGTGCCGGCCGGGCAGGTCGAGGTGACCGGGCCGGACCGGTCCACTTCGACCTGGAAGCCGGCGCCGGCGAGCCTGCTGCGCGCGTTGTCGATCGACTGGCACTCCACGTTCGGAATGGAGCGCTGCTCGCCGCGGACCAGCTTGCCGCCCGGTGGGGTGAACTGCTTCTTCTCCTTGCCCTTCAGCGCGTCGCGCAGGGTTTCGTAGACGGCCGGGTCGACGATGCTGTGCTTCATGGTCGCGTTGGTGTCGGCCCAGTCCGGATCGGCCAGCACGCCGGCGACCGAGAGCTGCTTGCTGGTGACGACCATGCTGGCGGTCTTCTCAGCGTCGGTGGTGCCGGTCTTGCCGGCCACCGGGTGCCCGACGATGCTGCGAACACCAGCCGCCGTACCGACCCGGCACCTCGTGGTGCTCGACCGGTCACCGACCGGGCAGCGTGCGGCGTCGATCGCGGCCCGGGCTACCTCGACGGAGACCGCCTGCTTGCACTGCGGCTGGGCGATGTCCAGGCTGTTGCCGTCCTGGTCGCGGATCTCCTGCACCGGCAGCGGCTTGCAGTACTTGCCGTCGGCGGCGAGCGTCGCGTACGCGTTGGCCATCTCCAGCGGTGTGGTGTTCGACACGCCGAGGGTGAAGGCACCCCACTGGTTGGCACCCTCCGGGTCGTTGGCGAACCGGGCGTCGTTGGCGGCCCGGAAGGTGATGCCGAGCCGCTGTGCCACGTCGATCGCGGCGGCTGCCCCGACCTGCTCCTGCAGTGGGATGAAGTACGTGTTGACCGAGCCGCCGAAGGCGCTCCACATGTCGTGTACGCCGTTCATGCTCGGGCTGGCGTTCTTCGGGCAGTACTTGTTGGTGCCCGCGCAGGCCGCCGGGCTGCCCCGCTCGACGATGTACTTCGACTCGTACGGGCTCTTCGCGTTGATCGTGTACTCCAGCGGGTAGCCCTTCTCCAGGGCCGCCACCACGGGGAAGATCTTGAACGTCGAGCCGAACTGGTAGCCGGTGATGTCACCACCGCCGGTGAGCAGCGGGTTGGTCGTGTTCGGGTAGGTGCCCCGGATGCCCTGGTCGGCCTTCTTCGGGTCGCTGGAGATCTTGTTCCGCGGGTTGTCCGGGTCGTCGAGCTTGTAGTTGCGGTTGACCGCCATGCTGCGTACGTAGCCGGTGCCCGGCTCGACGGCCGCGACCATCAGCGCGTTCTTGTTGCCGGTCTTCAGCGCGTCCTCGACGGCCTTCTTCGCAGCGTCCTGCGTCTGCACGTCGAGGCTGGTGACGATGTGGTAGCCGCCGCTCTTGAGCCGCCGTTCCCGGTCGTAGGTGGTCACGCCGAACGTCTCCTGCTCCAGCCACCAGCGGTAGAAGTAGTCGCAGAAGAAGCCCCAGTGGTTCTTGTTGGCGGCGACACAGCCGTTCGGCGCGCGTTTGCCGTTGACGACCAGCTCGACGGCCTTGGCGGCGTCGGCTTCCTCCTGGGTGATCGCTCCGGTCTTGACCATGTTGTCGATGACGTAGTCACGTCGCTCGACGGCCAGTGGGTAGCCGCCAGGGGTGGTCGGGTCGAACGAGGTGGGCGCCTTGACCAGGCCGGCGAGCATCGCGGCCTCGTCGATGGTGAGGTCCGCGGGTTGCTTGCTGAAGTAGACCTGGCTGGCGGCGAAGACGCCGTACGCGCCGTTGCCGAACGGAGCGATGTTGAGGTAGCGCTCCAGGACCTCGTCCTTGGTCATCTCCTTGGTGAGCTGCATCGCGTACTTCATCTCACGCAGCTTGCGGGCGTTGGTGTCCTCGGTGGCGGCGATGACGTCCTCCGGGTGGGTCGCCGAGTAGGCGATGGCCAGCCGGACGAACTGCATGGTCAGCGTCGAGGCACCCTGGGTGGTTTCACCAGCACCCTGGTTTGCGACGAAGGCGCGGGCGACGCCCTTGACGTCGACGCCGTTGTGCTCGTAGAAGTTGTGGTCCTCGGCGGCGATGATCGCCGCCTGCATGATCGGTGAGATGTCCTTGAGTGGGACGTCGCGGCGGTTTTCGTCGTACATGGTGGCCAGGGTGGTCTTGCCGTCGGAGGCGTACAGGTAGCTGATCTGCGGCGCCCGTTTGACGGTCAGCTCGCTCGGCAGCTTGTCGAACGTCTCGGCACCTGCCTTGGCGGCAAGACCGGACATCGCCACCGCGGGGAACGCGGCCGCGGCGACCACCACGCCGGCCAGCAACCCACAGATCAACAGTGAGGCGGCATTGGTCAGGATGTTGTGGTCTCGCTTGCGCATCCAGGTCACCCGATCAGGGTACGTGAGGTACTGGTGAGACCGCCGGTTGGCGTACCTGTGCATTTCCTGACGGCGTCGGCCTCGTTGTGCTAAACGCAGACACCCGTCGCGCGGTTGTGCTCTCCGCCGCCCGCTTTCCTCCGGGGAAGCCGTCGGCGGTGGGGTTTCCCTGTTTCAGCCGTGGGTACCCCTGCCCGGCACCTGTCTGGCAAGTGATGATGTGTCCGGATAGGTGGATTTCGGCAATAACGTTGCGTAATCATACGACTACACATGATGATGGTCCGGCGAGGATCGCACGGCGACCGTGCTGCGGGGGAAAGCGGCGCGGTTGGCCAGCTTGCCGACTGACTCCACCGGTTGGAAGCGGAATTGCTAGGGGGGACGTGGAAACGATGGGCATGATCGCTGATTGGCCCAGCCTGGCGGCGTGCCAGAGCGGAGACCCGGACGCGCTGTTCGTACAGGGCGCCGAGCAGAACGTGGCCAAGCGCATCTGCCGGGGCTGCCCGGTGCGGTACGAATGCCTGGCGGACGCACTCGACAACCGGATCGAATTCGGAGTCTGGGGCGGTATGACCGAGCGGGAGCGGCGGGCGCTGCTACGCCGGCACCCGCAGGTACAGAACTGGCGCAAGATGTTCGAAGCCGCCATGCGCGACCGTGACAAGGTGCTCGTCGCCACCAAGTGACGAGCGTGCCGGCGAACCGCCGCTACGCGCCCCGGCCGATCGCCCGACCGATCGTCCGTAGTCCGTCGACGTCGTGCACGTCGGCGGGCTGGGCGCGGACCGTCGCCACCGGCACGTGCGGGTAGGCGTCGGTGAACACCGTCGCCACCCGCTGTTCCCGCGCGGACTGCTGCGCCACGGCGGCGTGCATCCGCAGCACCTCGGCCGTCGAGGCATGCTCACCGGACTGGTCCAGTCGTCGCGCCGCGGCCAGGCTCCGCTCGGCCGACAGGTCGACCGCCGGTTCGTGCACCCGGTTGAGGACCAGCCCGGCCAGCGGCATCCGTTCGGCACCGAGTCGCCCAGCGAAGAAGGCGGCCTCGCGTACCGCATCCGGCTCGGGGGCCGCGACCAGCAGGAACGCCGTCTCGTCAGCCTGCAGGATCCGGTACGTCTGCTCGGCGCGCTGCCGGAAGCCGCCGAACATCGAGTCCAGCGCGGCCACGAAGCCGGACAGGTCGCTGAGCAACTGGGCACCGAGGATCTTCTGCACCACCCGGGAGAACATCCCGAACGAGGCGGTGACCAGGCTGAACATGCTCCGCCCGCCGGCTCTGGCCGGTGCCATCAGCAGCCGTAGCATCCGCCCGTCGAGGAAACGGGACAGCCGGGCCGGGGCGTCCAGGAAGTCCAGCGCGGAGCGCGACGGCGGGGTGTCCACCACAATCAGGTCCCACTCGCCGCCAGCGTGCAACTGGCCGAGCTTCTCCATCGCCATGTACTCCTGGGTCCCGGCGAAGGTGGAGCTCATCGCCTGGTAGAACGGGTTGGCGAAGATGTCGGCGGCCTTGTCGGCGTCGGTATGGGCGAGCACCACGTCGTCGAAGGTGCGCTTCATGTCCAGCATCATGGCGTGCAGTTCCCCGCCGCTGGCCACGACGTCGATGCCCTTGACCTGTCGGGGCGTGTTGTCCAGCTCGGTCAGGCCCAGCGACTGGGCCAGCCGGCGCGCCGGATCGATCGTGAGCACCACGGTGCGCCGCCCGTGCTGCTCGGCCGCGCGCAGCGCCAACGCCGCAGCAGTCGTCGTCTTGCCCACCCCGCCGGCGCCGCAGCAGACCACGATCCGTACGCCCGGATCGGCCAGGATCCGGTCGACGTCCAGCGGTGGCGCTGCGTAATCAGGAGGCACCTGTCGAGCGTATCGGTGCCTGGCGGCGATCCGCCGTTCAAGTGGCTGTGAGGTCGCTTCCAGGTGTCGGCGGCGGCGCCAGCAACGTTTCGGCCAGGGTGTCCAGCCCGGTACGGGTGATCCCGTCCGGCAACAGCGGCAGCCTCACGATCGGCCGGCCCAGCTCCGACAGGTCGGTCTGCAGGGATTCCTCGAGTGCCCGGCGGGTCAGGTGCTCCTGCGCCTCGGTGCGCAATCCGGACACGATGCCGCGATCCGTCGGCAACCCGGCGGCGGCCAGCCCGCGCCGCAGCTCAGCCTGGCTCACCTGGTTGTCACCCAGCAGCGGCGGTCGGGTGGCGTTGAGGATCACGTTGCCCACCGGAATGCCCAGCCCGGTCAGGTCGGTGACCGCGTCCAGCGTCTCCTGAACTGGCATCTCCTCCAACAGAGTCACCACGTGCACCGCGGTGATCGGGGATCGCAGCAGCGCCGCCACCCCCTCGCTCTGCGTCTTGATCGGGCCGACCTTCGCCAGCCGGGCGGTCTCCGTCGTGACGTTGAGAAACCGCCCGATCCGCCCGGTGGGTGGGGCGTCCAACACCACCGCGTCGTAGACCCGCCGCCGGTCGGCCATCCGGGTGGTGGCCTCCTTGACCTTGCCGGTGAGCAGCACGTCACGCAGACCCGGGGCGATGGTGGTGGCGAAGTCGATGGCACCGAACCGGCGCAGGGCCCGACCGGCGGCGCCGAGCTTGTAGAACATGTCGAGGTACTCCAGGAGCGCCTCCTCCGGGTCGACCGCGAGCGCCCGAACCTCGCCGCCGTGGGGCACGCCGGCTATCCGGCGCTCCTGGTACGGCAGCGGCCCGAGGCCGAACAACTGGGCGATGCCTTGCCGTCCCTCGACCTCGACGAGCAACGTGCGCCGGCCGGCACTGGCCAGGGCGAGCGCCAGTGCTGCGGCGACACTGGTCTTGCCGGTGCCGCCCTTGCCGGTTACCACGTGCAGCCGGGACGGCCAGCCGGGCACGGCAGGCAAAGGTGCGTGTTCGGTGACTCCCACGTCCACCCAGACTAGCCAGTCCGAGTCAGCTGACGTCGCAGACGAACCAACTTGACCTTCGCACCACGACGAAACTGAGCTCCTGCTCGGCGCTGCGCTCGTCTTCGGTGATCATCTGTACGGTCACCGTGACGACCGCCCGATCCTCGGCCTGCTCGTCGACGGCGGGCACGTTCCACTCGAACTCCGGGTTGCGGTACGTCGACGAGTAGCCCTCGATCTCCTCGACCTTTTCGATCAGCGCGGTCTCGTCGCGGGCTTCCCGACAGACCAGGTCGGCGGCGGCGGTCACGTCGCGATCGGTGTAGACCGCCTGCAGAAACTCGTCCACCGCGGCGACCGGCTCTGCCGCGCCGCCGCCGGTCTCCAGGTTGTTGATCACCAGGAAGGCGGCGATCCCGCCGCCGCCGCAGAGCACCAGGACCACCGCGAGTACCAGCGAGGCGATGAGCAGTCCGCGTCGCTTTCCCGCCGGCGCTTCGCCAGCCGCCCCCGTACCGGGCGGTGCCGAGCCGGGCGGTGCCGAGCCGGGCGGCGGCCCGAAGGCCGACGACGCGCCTGGCCCGAACGTGCCGGGCTGTCCCGACCCCGGTGCGGGAAACGGCTGCCCCGGTGCCGCCGCGGCGAACGGCGACGGAGCCTGCGCAGGAGCAGCCGGCGGCGCCGCGAAGGGAGGCTGGGCCGGCGGGGCCGGGAACGGTGGCGGGCTCGGCGGGGTGGCCGGCTGCACGGCGGGCTGGGTGGCGGTCTGCTCCGCGGCCGGGTCGGGAGGGCGCCACGGCGGCGGCGGAAGGGGCTGCCCGGCGGTGCCGGTCGCCGACTCCCCGGCAGCGGTCTGCTCGGGCTGGCCGTCCGGTGGCTGGGCGTCGCCGCTGGGCGGTTGCGTCATCCTCATCCCCAGTTTCGTCGTGGGCGGGCGGTAGCCGCCGCCGACGGTCAGGGTAGCTGGCTGGCGCACCCGCCTCACCGACCCGGCGGCGGGTCGTAGGCTGTCGCGGAAGCCAACCCGAGCTAGCGGAAGCCAACCCGAGCTAGGAGCCATATCGCAATGCAGAAGTGGGAGTACGTCACCGTGCCGCTGTTGGTGCATGCCACCAAGCAGATTCTCGACAACTGGGGCGACGACGGGTGGGAACTGGTCGCCGTGGTTCCCGGTCCCAACCCCGATCAGCTGGTGGCGTACATGAAGCGACCGAAGGCATGACCGCCGGCCCGCACGCCCGGCTCGCCGACCTCGGGCTGAGCCTGCCGACCGTCGTCCCGCCGGTCGCCGCGTACCTCCCGGCGGTCCGCTCCGGGCAGCACGTCTACGTCTCCGGACAGTTGCCGATGGCCGACGGCGCGTTGCTCGCGGTCGGCAAGGTCGGTGCGGAGGTCACCGCCGAGCAGGCCAAGGTGTTGGCCCACCGGTGCGCGTTGAACGCCCTCGCCGCGATCGACCAGCTGGTCGGTCTCGACGCCGTCACCCGGATCGTCAAGGTCACCGGTTTCGTCGCGTCGGCCAGCGGGTTCACCGGTCAGCCGACGGTGGTCAACGGCGCGTCCGAGCTGTTCGGGACGGTCTTCGGCGACGCCGGACGACACGCGCGCAGCGCGGTCGGGGTGGCCGAACTCCCGCTCGGCGCCCCGGTCGAGGTGGAGGTCATCGTCGAGGTGTCGTGACCTCGCCAGCTGAGTCGACCTGAAGATGTCTCGGCGAAGTCACGGCGCGGTCGTACGATCCAAGCCATGACCGCGCACGTCACCGCCCCCGCCACGGCCCTGGCCAGCCAGCTGCCGGACTGGGTGACCCTGTTGCGGGCGCCCAACCCCGGGCCGATGACGCTCGACGGGACCAACACCTGGGTGCTGCGCCAACCGGGTGAGCGACTCGGCGTACTCGTCGACCCGGGGCCGGCGGACGCCGCGCATCTCGACCGGATCGCGGCCCACGGCCCGTACTCGGTGATCCTGGTCACCCATGGGCACCCCGACCACGTCGACGCGGTGCCGGCGGCGCGCGAGCGCCTCGACGCCCCGGTCCGGGGCCTGGTCGCCGAGTACCAGCAGTTGCCCGACCCGGTCCGGGACCGGACCGTGCTGTCCGTCGGCGGCCTGACGGTCACCGTGCTGGCCACCCCGGGGCACACCGGTGACTCGGCGTGCTTCCTGGTCGCCGGGCCGGACGGTCAGCGGGTCGTGCTGACCGGGGACACCATTCTCGGCCGGGGCACCACCGTGGTCGCCTGGCCCGACGGGGACCTCGGCGACTACCTGACCAGTCTGCGGCTGCTGGCGACGTACGACGGGCTGGTCGCGCTGCCGGGCCACGGGCCGGCGCTGGCCGACTGCGCCGTCGCCGCCCGGTTCTACCTGGCCCATCGGCAGGCCCGGCTCGACCAGGTCCGGCAGGTCGTGGCGGCTGGCGTGACGGACCCGGCCGCCGTCGTGGCCGAGGTCTACGCGGACGTGGACCGGCCGCTGTGGTGGGCCGCCGAATGGTCGGTACGAGCACAGCTGGCGTATCTGAACGGGCTGGAACCGCAGTGACCTGCCCGGTCTGCGGCACCGTCGCGGTGCCCGGTGCCCGGTTCTGCCACAACTGTGGTGCCGCCCTGCCAGCGGCGGCGTTCCTGCCGGCCGCCGAGCGCCGGGTGGTCACCGTGCTCTTCGGCGACCTGTCCGATTTCACCTCCTGGTCGGAGGATCTCGACCCGGAGCGGGTCGGCGCGGTGACCGACCGGGTCCTGGCCGCGTTGGCCGGGGCGGTCAAGACATTCGGCGGACACGTCGACAAGCTCACCGGTGACGGGATCATGGCGGTCTTCGGCGCGCCGGTGGCACACGAGGACGACGCCGAGCGGGCGGTGCGGGCGGCGCTCAGCATGCAGCGCGCGGTGCGGCGGGTGCTCGACGACGAGCGCGGCGGCGGCGCTCCGCTGGGGCTACGGGTCGGGCTCAACACCGGCGACGTGGTGGCCGGCATCCAGGCGGCGATCGAATACACCGTTATCGGCGACACCGTCAACACTGCGGCCCGGCTGGCTGACGCCGCCGCGATCGGCGCGGTGTACGCCGGATCACGCACCGCGGCAGGCACCCGGCACGTGGCCGCCTGGCGGCAGTTGCGACCACTGCGGCTCAAGGGCAAGCGGGCTCCGGTCGAGGCGTACGAGCTGCTCGGGCTGCACGACGCGCCCGGCACCCGGTCGGGCATCGGTGATCAGGCCCCGTTCGTCGGTCGGGAGGCGGAGGTCGGCCGGTTGGCCGGCCGGCTCACCGAGGTGATCGACCACGGTGATCCCCGGGTGCTGGTGTTGACCGCGGAGGCGGGCATCGGCAAGTCCCGGTTCGCCGCCGAGGTCGAGCGGTACGCCGCCGGCTACGACGTCGGCACCGGGCGGTACGCGGCCCCGACCGGCGCCCGCGTGTTGTCGGTGCGCTGCGCTGCGTTCGGCGAACGGCGCCGGCTGGCACCCTTGGCCGACCTGGTACGCATAGCGGCCGGCCTGCCCCGGGACAGCTCCACCGCCGTCACCCGTCAGGTGGTCGAGGAACGGCTGCGTCGGCTCGGCCAGCGGCTGGCCCGGGCCAACCCGGATCCGCCGCCGATCGCCGTCGACCTGCTGCTGACCCTGCTCGGGTACGCCGACCCGCCGGCCGCCCACCCGTCCTCGGGCCCGGCGGACCTGACCGCCGACGCGCCGGTGCTCGACTCGGAGGCGATTCCGGGTGCGGTCGCCGACCTGCTCAGTGTCCTGGCCGAGGAAACGCCGCTGCTGATCGTCGTGGACGACCTGCACGACGCGCTGGCAGAGACGGTCGTGGCGTTGGGCGAGACGTTGTCGCGGCTCACCGGCCCGGCACTGGTCCTGCTGCTGGGGCGGCCCGAGTTGGTGCGGACCGCCGGTGCGCTGACCCGGGTCGCCGACGCCGAGGTGCACGCGTTGCCGCCGTTGCGCGGTGCGGACGCCGCCCGGCTGTTGACGTCCTACCTGGGCGGCGGGCGGCTGCCCCAGCCGGACGTGGACCGGTTGCTCGCCACCGCCCAGGGCAATCCGTTCTACCTCGCCGAGTTGGTGACCCTGTTGATCGAGCGGGGGGCGTTGACCCGGACCGGTCCGGGCCCAGGTCCGGGCCCGGGCACTGGACTGCCGGGTCCGGCGTCGGTGCCAGGGGCCGGCGACGGCGGCGACGGTGCGGACTGGCGGCTGGTGCCCGGCTCGCTGAGCAGCCGGCTGCTCTCTCGCGACCTGGCGGCGGTGTTGGCTGCCCGGATCGACGCGTTGCCGGCCGACGCCCGGTCGGTGTTGCGGGACGCCGCCGTGGTGGGCGATGTCGTGCCCGGCGGCGCCTTGGAGGCGCTGCGGGACCGGCGCGACGGACGGCCGACCGCCGTCGTCGCCGTCGAGCTCGACCGGGCGGTCGAGGAGTTGCTGCAACGCCGGATGTTGCGCCGTACCCGCACCGGCTATGCCTTCCCGACCCCGTTGATGCGCGAGGCCGCGTACGCCGGGATCGGCAAGGCCGACCTGGCGGAGCGGCATGCCTGCCTGGCCCGGTGGGCGGGTGCGGCGGTCGACGACGCGGCTGCGCCGGGCGTTCCCGGCGGCATCGCGGCCCCGGCCGGCGCGGCGTCCGGCGGCGGGGTCGGCGGGATGAGCCCGGCGCTGCGCGACGCGTTCGTCGCCGACCACGCCGAGCGGGCCGTCGGGTTGGCGGAGGCCGTCGGGCTGCGGCCGGACTCGCCGTCGCGGACGGTGGCGCCGCTCGCGGTGGCGGCGTTGGGTCGGGCGTCGCGCCGGGCGATCGCGGGCGGCGAGCCGGCACTCGCCGTCGAGTACGCGGAGCGGGCGACGGCGTTGGGCGGTGAGGCGGTGCCCAAAGCCGACCGTCTGGTCTACGCCCGTGCCTTGTTGCAGACCGGCCGGCCCGCGGACGCGTTGGCCGACGCGGAGAAGGTCCTTGCCAACGCCGGCGACGACGCCGCGGCGAGGTCGGGCGCGTTGCTGGTGGCCGGCCGGGCGCATCGCGCGCTGGGCGACGGCGACCGCGCGTTGACGGTCTGGCGGGAAGCGTTGCAGGTCGCGACGGATGCGGGGCTGCCCGCCGAGCGGGCGGAAGCGATGCGTCGGCTCGGGATGGCGGATTTCCTGGCTGGCCGGCTCAGCCGGGCGAGTAGTCGCTTCGCCGCCGCGTACCAGGTGAATCTGGCGGCGGGCGACCGTCGCGGGCAGGCCTGGTCGTTGCAGAGTCTGGCCTGGGTGACCACCACCCGGGGCGACTTCGCCGGCGCGGACGCGGTGCTCGCCCGGGCGGCGCGGCTCTTCGCCGAACTCGACGATCCGGTCGGGCGGTCCTGGCTGCGGGGCACGACGGCGTTCGCGCGGTTGCTCTCGGGCCGGTTGGCCGACGCCCGTCGGCTCGCGGCGGTGTTCCTGCCGTTCGGCGAGCGGGTGGGCGAGGCGTGGGCGGTCGGCTCGTTGCGCGCGGTCGAGGCGTTCGCCGCGGCCGAGTTGGGCGACCTGGCTGAGGCGGACCAGTCGGCCCGGCGGGCGTACCGGGACTTCGACAGCGCGGCCGACGACTGGGGGCGCGGCTTCGCGTTGTTGGCCAGGGGCGCGGTGGCCCGCGGGCTGGGCGAGCTGGAACACGCGGGTGATCTGCTGTCCGACGCGCTGGACCAGGGGCAGCGGATCGACCATCCCCTGTTGATCGGGATGGCCGGCACGTTGCGTGGGTTCGTGGCGTTGGAGTGCGGCGACGTGGCGTACGCCGAGCGGTTGGCCCAGTCGGTGCTGACCTCGGTCGAGCCGCACAATCCGTTGGCCGCGGTGCAGGTGGGGCCGCGCGTGCTGCTCGCGTCGGCGCGGTTGGCCGCGGGGGATCCGGCTACCGCTGTCGGGCTGCTGACGCCGATCGCGGCCGCTACCGGCACCGAGGCGGTGCTGCTTTCCCGACGCCACGCGCTGGCCCGGTACGCCGCCGCGTTGTTGGCCGACGGACAACCGGAGCGGGCGCTGCGCTGGGCGCGGCGGGCGCTCGAAGCTCCGGCCGAGGACGTGCGAAGCCGGGTGATCGGGCTGCAGGTGTCGGCCACCGCGTTGGCAGCCAACGGTGATCATCAGGGCGCGCGCCGGGCCGCCGACGAGGCGGTCGCCCTGGCGTACGCCACCGAGCAGGTCAGCGAGCGGGCGAGGGCGGAGCAGGTCAGGTCCGTTGTGGAGAAAGGCGCGGCGTCCTGACCGGTGGGTCAGGATCTTGTGGTACGCCCGGTAGGTCGACGGTGTCGACCCGGTGATGACGGGCGGGCTGACCGCTCGTTAGCCTGTACCCACAGTGGCTCCACCGTGGGCGTCACCGGGCCGGAAGGACACCTCCCGATGAAGCTGCCCCGTTCGTTGTCCGGCTGGACCATCGCGGTGTTCGGCGCGATGGCGTTGCTGATGGGCGCGGTCGGCCTGGCGCAACCCGACATCCTGTTGGGCCTGCTCGGCTTCGAGGTGGTGCCGGCGGCGCAGCGGGCGGACGGCGACTACACCCGTACCTTCATGGCGGCGTCCTCGATGGCCTCGTTCAACATGGGGGTGTACTACCTCCTGGCGGCGGTTACCGACTGGCGGCCGTTCTTCCTCTTCACGGTGGTGTTCCGGCTGGTAACGACGACGGTGTTCAGCGGGCTGATCCTGTTCGACGTGGCACCGGCGCGGTTCGTCGGGGTGGCCGCCTGGGAGGGTGTGGGGGCGGTGGCGACCGGGGTGGCGCTCCTGGTCGACCGTCGGCGTGGTGAACGGGCGGCGGCGACCAGGTAGCCGCCGGACCGCCCGGCCGTCCGGCGGGTTGGGTACCGTTTACCGTGTGAACGACAGGACGCAGAGCGCACTGCCGTTTCCGGCAGTGCCTGGACTGTCAGATTTGTCAGTGTTTGCCAGGGGTGGCTTCGCCACGGTCTATCGGGCGGTGCAGGAGTCGGTCGGCCGCGAGGTCGCCGTCAAGGTGGAGAACCGGGCCCTGGACAACGAGCGTGACCAGCGGCGCTTCATGCGCGAGGCGCGCGCCGCCGGACGGATGTCGTCGCATCCGCACGTGGTCGACCTGTTCGACGTCGGCGTCACCACGGACACGCATCCGTACCTGATCATGGAGATGTGCGACGGCTCGTACGCCGACCGGATGAAGACCTCGCCGTTGGACGAGTTCGAGGCACGCGACGTCGGGGTGAAGATCGCCGATGCGCTCGCCGACGCGCACCACCTCGGCGTGCTGCACCGCGACGTCAAGCCGGCCAACATCCTCTATTCGCGGTTCAACGAGCCGGCGTTGGCCGATTTCGGGCTGGCCGTCCTGGTCGAGGCGCGCGACGCCTCGGTCACCCTGGAGGTGCTCACCCCGGCCTACGCGCCGCCCGAGTCGTTCCAGCATCGTCCGCCGTCGCCCGCCGCTGACGTGTACGCGCTCTGCGCCACCCTCTACGCCATCATGCGCGGAAAGCCACCCCGCTGGGACGACGAACGCAATCCCAGTCTGGTGATGTTGCTGGAGTTGTTCGACCAGCCACTGCCGGATCTGCCCGGGGTCAACCCGGCGCTGACCGAGGTGCTGCGCCAGGGGATGGCGAACGACCCGGCGGCCCGGCCGACCGCACTCGCGTTGCGGGACACCCTGGCCGCCGTACCACTGGGCCCGCACTGGAGCCCCGCCGCACCGCACCGGCCACCGTTCTCGATAGCTCCGGTCTCCGGCGGTCCGTCCGCCGGCTCCGGCGGCCAGATCGCCCCGGCCCCGTCCGGGCAGCCGCGCGCGATGCCGGTGCCGGCCCAGGGCGGTTCGCCCGTGCCGGCCCAGGGCGGGCAGCCGGGCGGCGTCGCGCCGCAGCCAGCTGCCGGGCAGGCGGCCTGGAGCGTTCCGGTGCCACCTCCGCCCGGTCACCAGACCGGGCCGAACCATGGATGGCACTCGGCCGACGACCTGACGACCCGGACCAGCCCGCCCGCCGGTCCGACCGGCGCTGCCGGGAGTCCCCGGCTGCGGATGCTGGCCAGCGGGCTCGGCGTGTTGGTACTGCTGGCGATGACGAGTCTGGGCACCTGGATCGTGGCCAAGGGCTCCGGGGGCGGTGCGTTCAACCAGCCGACGGCGGTGCCGTCGGGCCAGTTCACTCCGCAGCCGGCGGCCTCCGGCAGCACCGCTGCCGCCGGAGGCGTGCTGCCGAACTGCCAGCTGACGATCCGACCGGAGCTGCGCTGCCCGACCGACAGCGAGTGCTTCGACGCGCAGGCGACCGGCGAGCCGCCGGCCCTGTCCGCTACCGCGTGTACCGGCAGGCACACCTGGGAGACGTTCGTCGTCGGCGAACTCCCGGCACGACTGCTCGGCGCCGACCACGCGCAGATCAAGGCCGACCCGGACATCGGGGCGGCGTGCAGCGAGAACGTCTTCCGGATGGTCACCCTGCGGATGGACGTCCGCGGCTGGCGGTTCGAGGTGCTGCCTCCGCACGCCCTGGCGCTGGCCGACGGTGATCACACCTTCCGCTGTCTGGCCGGCAAGGGTCCGGGCGCGCTGATGGGTCCGACGCTGGTGAATCGCTGACCGGCGGTCGCGGCTCGGTCGGATCGCGGCTGGCCCCGGCTGCCGGCTCGGCATCGAGCCGGTCGTCCGGCACGGCGATGGCGTGATCGGGTCGTTACCGGATCGACCGCAACTATCGGACGTCGCCGGCCGTATCAGAAGCGGGTACCCACATGATGAGGAGAGCAAATCATGTCATTCGTCCGTAACGATGGACGGGCTCGCTTCGCGGCGGTCGTGTCGGCGGCGGCCATGTCGGCCGGGCTGGTCGCGGGCTGCGGCGCTGCTGGAGAGGCGGTGCCCGCGGCGACCGCACCGACTGAATCCGTTGCCGTGCACACGCCGAACGGCACGGACGTCGCATTCGCCCGGGACATGATTCCGCACCATCGGCAGGCGATGGAAATGGCCGATCTCGCCGTCGACCGAGCCGGTAGCGCCGAGGTCCGTACCCTGGCCGACCAGATCCGGCAGGCACAGGACCCAGAGATCACCCAGATGGCCGGCTGGCTGACCGAGTGGGGCCAACCCCTGCCGAGCCCTGGTCAGTACACCGGCCAGGACGAGCACCACGGAATGCCCGGCATGATGACCGGTGCCGAGATGGCGGCCCTGGCCGGCGCTGCGGGGGCCGAGTTCGACCGGCTCTTCCTTGACATGATGATCCGGCACCACGAGGGTGCGGTGCGGATGGCCGGAATTCTGCACAGTGACGGCATCCACCCTGCGGTTCGTCAGCTGGCCGAGTCCATCGCCACCAGCCAGCAGAGCGAGATCACCGAGATGCGAGGGCTGCTGGAGCGGCTCTGACCGGCGTCGATCAGTTGACGGAATTCGCCGAACGGGTGATCATTCGATATTGCCTGCTGCGACTACATTGAGGGCTGGCCGGCAGAGTGGACGGCTTCCGAATTCGCATGATCTTGACTGTCGTAGTCGGGCGGAGGCTGTCATGGCAGACACACCCATCCCAGTTCACCCGTCTCGTCGGCGTCGATCACGGCAGGTGCTGACCACTGTGGCGGTCGTCGCGACCCTCGCCCTGGCCGGTTTCACGGCCTGCGACGACGAGAGCGAGCCGCCGCAACGCACCGTGAAAGGGCTACGGGACGCCTCCACCATCAGCCACCGGGAAAAATTGCGCATCGGCATCAATGACGACTTCCCACTGATGTCCTACTTGGAAGGCAATGTCCGGAAGGGATTTGATGTCGAGATCGCTCGGTACATCGCCAGCTCGCTCGGCTTCCAAGGTGATCTGCGCATCCAGTGGGTGCTGGTGCGGACCGAGGACCGGATCGCAAAACTGCGCAGCGGCGAAGTCGACATCGTCGTGGCCAGCTTCTCCATAACGGCTGACCGTGAGGAGTTCGTCGGCTTCGCCGGACCCTATCTGATCACTTCCCCGGAGGCGCTCGTCGCGACGGAGTACGCCGATGAGATCAAGTCCCTGCCGGACCTGCGTAAGGAGGGGCACGTCGTCTGCGTCGCGGGCGGGTCCACCACCGAGCAGCTCCTGATCGAGCGCGGGATTCCCCGGGTGGAGGCGGACAGCCCGACCGACTGCCGGGACGGCATCCTGCGCGGGGAGTTCCACGCAATGGTCTCCGACAAGACGATTCTCGCCGGCTTCCGGTCACAGAATCCCGATCAACTCACCCTCGTGGACATGCCGTTCGGCGTCGAGGAGGCACTTGGCATCGGCGTACCACCGGAGGACGAGAATCTGCGTGACCTGGTCAGCTACTTCCTGAACAAGAGCTATCTGCAGGGGCAGCGGGGCGAGACGACCGTGTGGCAGACGGCGTACACCAACACGCTCGGCCCCTGGCTGGGCGCTGCCGACCAGCCCCCTCCGCTACAGGCACCCGATCTCGTGGATCACGACGACAAAGTCCAGCGGTGACTTCCCCCGGCCGGCGCACCGAGGACGAGGAACGGCAGACCCGGGCCGCTCAGCAGTTCTGGAGCGTGGTGGTCGGCGCTCCGGCGATCGTGTCGGTGCTTCGGCTGGTCGTCGAGGCCGGCGGTGAACCGCAGACCACCCTGCTGCTGGCCGCCAACGTCAACCCGGTCAACCTCATCGCCGCCTTCGTCACCACGGCGAGCCGGCTGGTCTCCGGCGCGATGGTGGCGCTGTTCGCGATCAGCGCGGTGCTGTCGATCAGCATCGACAACGATCAGCAGCGGTGGCGGGACCGACGCCTGCCACTACTGGCCAGGTGGAAGCGGGTGGTGCCGGTCTGGTTCGTGATCGTCACCCTGCTGGTAGCGGCGGTCACCTGGAAGATTCTCTATCTACCGCTGCTGCTACCGGCGATCGTGGCTACCTTTCAGACCTCCCCGAACCGGCTGCACGACCGCCGCAGCGTCCGGATCATGTTCGTGGCCGCGCTGCTCGCCGCCTACTACGGACTGTTGGGCCCGACGCTCGTCGAGGCCGTCGACACCGGCGAATGGATCGCGGCGTCGGTGCTGGGGCTGCCGCCGCTACTGGCCCTGGTGGTGACCGGTCCGGTCCTGCCGCCGACGGTGCGACCCCTGGTGGCGACGGGCCAACTGGCCATCATGATCATGTTGATCTGGACGTCGTACTCGGTGGCGACCGCCCCGGTCCTGCCCAGCACGGTGACCTCCGTCGTCGCCGACGACGGGACCGAGAAGATCCGGGGCAGCGTGATCGCGGTCGACGACGTCAGCCTGGTGATCCTGCAGGAGCGGGGCGGTGTCCGGTACGTACCCACTGACGACGTGGAGTCCCGGGTGCTCTGCCCGAGCGAAGCGGACCTACCGCGCTACCGCCTGTGGGTGTACGGGTTCCACGTCGAGGACTCGCTGCTGCAGGCGCTGGGCCGGGAGGTCCGCCCGATCACCCCGGTGGACGCGGTCTGCCGGGCGACGTCGCCACGCTGACCCGATCCGCTCAGGATCGACGGCAGGCCGCGTCGGCCGCGAGCAGGGCCCGGCCCCGCCGCGTCGGCCCCGGATCAGACGCGGGCGCGCCGGGCCAGCCGCTCCGGATCCAGGATGATGATGCTCTTGCCGTCGAGGCGGAGCCAACCACGGGACGCGAAGTCGGCCAGCGCCTTGTTGACCGTCTCCCGGGAGGCACCCACCAACTGGGCGATCTCCTCCTGGGTGAGGTCGTGGGTCACCCGCAGCACGCCACCGTCGCGGGTACCGAACCGGCCCGCCATCTGCAGCAGATTCTTGGCGACCCGACCGGGTACGTCGGTGAAGATCAGGTCGGCGAGTGCGTCGTTGGTCCGGCGCAGCCTCCTGGCCAGCACCCGGAGCAGCTGCTCGGCGATCTCGGGCCGATTGTTCAGCCACGGACGCAGGGCCTGCTTACGCAGTCGGGCCAGCCGGGTGTCGGTCACCGCGGTCGCGGTCGCGGTGCGCGGCCCCGGGTCGAACAGGGAGAGCTCGCCGACCATGTCCGACGGGCCCATCACCGCGATCAGGTTCTGCCGGCCGTCGGCGGCCCGCCGGCCGACCTTGATCTTGCCGGTCAGGACGATGTACAGGCTGTCGCCAGGCTCGCCCTCGTTGAACACGATCTCGCCCTTGCGGGCCTCGATCGTCTCCATCTCCTTAGCGAGCGCCTCGGCGGCTTCCGGGTCCACGCCCTGGAAGATCCCGCTACGAGCCAGCACCTCGTCCATCGAGCACCTCCGCCTGCGCGGCGTCCGTTCCCGGCACCCAGCCGTGACCTGCCGCGCGCAGTCAGTCTAGGTGCACTCCGCCCTTGGCAGGATGCGCACCCTCCGAATCTTGATCCAGGAGCGTAACCCAACCGGGTGGATCCGTCGTTAATATGCGGCACCGGCTCGCTCACCGGTCAATGCCGTGCGGCCGGCGGGACGACCCGCACCGGGCAGCCGTATGGTCGACCGGTGCCCGATGTCGCCCGTCCGTGGTTCGCCACCCGCACCGAGGACGGGTCTGCGCTGCCGTACGCCTGTTGGGCGCTGACCGAGCCGGCGCTGGCGATCAGTTCCGCACCGCTGGGCGGCGGAATCGGGCTGCGCTGGTGGGTGATCAACGCGACGGTGCCGATGTCGTACCGCCGCGACGACCCCGACACCCACCTCGCCGGGCTGGCCGAGCAGGCCGACCTGCGTGGACCCGGCGTCGGACTGCTGACCGGGGTGGACGTACGGCGGATGCTGGCCCGCGACGAGGCCGGGGTCCGCGTCTGGGCGACCGTTGGTCTGGGCACGCCAATCCTGGCCGCCGCCGCCGCCGACCCGGAACCCGGCCCGCCTGCGGGCCGGGTCGGCACGATCAACATCGTGGCGGCGCTGCCGGTCCGGCTCTGCGACGCCGCGCTGGTCAACGCCGTCGCCACCATCACCGAGGCGAAGGCACAGGCGTTGGTCGAACTCGGCCTGTCGGCGACCGGTACCGCAACCGACGCGGTCGTGGTGCTCTGCCCACCGGACGGCCCCGAGCAGCGGTACGGCGGACCCCGCTCCACCTGGGGTGCCCGGCTGGCTCGGGTGGTGCATCGCGGCGTCCTCGACGGTGCGCCCCGGTAGGCCGGCCGGACACGCCGGCAAACCAGCCGGACGGTGGTCGTCGCCGGCGGCCGACGGCCGGTAGGGTCACGCCAGTGACCGACGCTCAGCGTGCCTCCCGGGGCCGTAGGCGGCAGGAGCCAGCCGCCAGCCGCCCCATCGTGTCGATCGTCGCCTTGACCGCGGTCCTGCTCGGAGCGGTCCTGATCGGCCTCGTCACCCTCGGCGGGATCCTCCGTCCCAAGCCGGACCCGCAGTGGCAGCCGGCCGCGGCACCGACCGGGGCATCACCCAGCGTGGATTCCACCCCGGAGTCGTCGCAGGAGATCACGATGTCCGCCACCGGCGACATCGTGCTCGGCAACGTTCCCGACCGGTTGCCGCCCAACGGCGGGGCGGGCTTCTTCGACTCGGTCACCGAGACGCTCGCCGCGGATCTGGTGATGGGCAACCTGGAGGAGCCGCTGACGGTGGACACCGGGACCGGCAAGTGCGGCGCCGACTCCACCCAGTGCCACCAGTTCCGTGCCCCGCCGGAGTATGCGGCGCATCTGCGCGACGCCGGATTCATGCTGCTCAACCAGGCCAACAACCACGGGTACGACTTCGGCGAGGCCGGCTACCGAAACACCCAGCAGGCGCTGGAGGAGCACGGACTGGCGCACACCGGCGCCCGGGACCAGATCACCGTACTGGACGTCGAAGGGGTCACCGTCGCGGTGGCCGGCTTCTCCGCGTACTCCCCGCCGAACAACAGCCTGATCGATCTGGACGCGGCGGCGGAGGTGGTCCGCCGCGCCGACGAGCAGGCCGATCTGGTCGTCGTCCAGGTGCACATGGGGGGCGAAGGATCCGACCTGACCCGGGTCACCCCGGGCACCGAGCTGTTCCTCGGCGAGAACCGTGGCGACCCGATGGCCTTCTCCCACGCCATGATCGACGCCGGGGCGGACCTGATCGTCGGCCACGGCCCGCACGTGCTGCGCGGCATGGAGTTCTACCAGGGCCGGCTGATCGCGTACAGCCTGGGCAACTTCGCCGGTGGCGGCGGCACGTTGAGCAGCAACGGCCGGCTCGGGTGGGGTGGCGTACTGAAGGTGTCGCTCACCCGTGACGGCGAGTGGACCGGCGGCGAGTTCCTCTCGACCTACATGAACGGCAACGGTCTGCCGACCCCGGACGAGGAAGGCCGTGGCCTGGGCCTGGTCCGGGAGCTGAGCGAGTTGGACTTCCCGCAGACCGGCCCGCGGTTCGGCGACGACGGGAGCATCTCCCCGCCGTCGAACTGAGCCGGCGACGTAGGCTGGCCGGCGTGACCATCTCGGCCCCACGACCCACGAGAATCAGGGCTGACCGTCCGGAGACCGAGTTGGGCCGCAAGCGTCGGGCCCGGCGGATGGCCAGGCAACTGGCGTTGACCCATCCGGACGCGCACTGCGAGCTCGACCACGACGGTCCGCTGCAGTTGGCGGTGGCGACGATCCTCTCCGCCCAGTGCACCGACAAGCGGGTCAACGAGGTCACGCCGCGGCTGTTCGTCCGCTACCCGACCGCCGCCGACTACGCCGCCGCCGACCGCGCCCAGTTGGAGGAGCTGATCCGGCCGACCGGGTTCTTCCGGAACAAGACCAGCTCACTGATCCGGCTCGGCCAAGCATTGATCGAACAGTACGGCGGTGCCGTGCCGGGCAGCCTGACCCAGCTGGTAGCCCTGCCGGGAATCGGCCGCAAGACCGCGAACGTCATCCTCGGCAACGCTTTCGACGTGCCCGGAATCACCGTCGACACCCACTTCCAACGGCTTGTCCGGCGCTGGCGGTGGACCGACGAATCCGATCCCGTCAAGATCGAACATGCGGTCGGCGCGTTGATCGAACGCCGCGACTGGACGATGCTCTCCCACCGGGTGATCTTCCACGGCCGGCGGGTCTGTCACGCCCGCAAGCCGGCCTGCGGTGCCTGCACACTTGCCCAGATCTGTCCGGCGTACGGCACCGGCCCCACCGACCCGGCCGTGGCGGTCAAGCTGCTCAAGGGCCCTCGGGCGGGGGAACTCGCCGAGTTGGCCGGGATCCCCGCCGACCTGGTGCCGGCGGCCGCCGTAGCAGACGACACACCATGACCAGCCGCCGTCTCGACCGACGCGCCACGACCGGTGGCCGGGCCCGCACCTGGGCGTCGTGGCGCCGAGCGCTCGCGGCACTGGTCGTACCGCTGCTGCTGGTGGTGTCCGGCTGCGCCGGCGGCCGCAGCGCCGCCGGGACCCCGCCGGTTCCGTTCGCGGACTGCACCGGGTTGACCTCGCCCCCGACCGGACCGGCGGACATCCCGCCGGCCGCCGAGCCCACCACCCGGCTGCCCGAGGTGGCCCTGCCCTGCTTCGCCGACGGCCAGGTGGTCGACGTCGCCGCGATCCGCGGTCCAGCCGTCATCAACTTCTGGGGTTCGTGGTGCGCGCCCTGCCGGGCCGAACTACCGGCTCTGCAACGCCTCGCCGGCCAGACCGAGGGACAGTTGCACCTGATCGGCGTCAACACCTGGGACGACCATGGCCGGGCACTCGCCGTCGCCGAGGACCTGGAGCTGACCTTCGCAAGCCTGGTGGACCGGGACCGCGAGCTGTTGCTGGCGGTGGAGCGGATCGGGCTGCCGCTGACCTTGTTCGTCGACGACCGCGGCGAGATCCGCCGGGTGTACGAGGGCGCCGTCGACGACGTCACGTTGGCCGACCTGGTCGAGCGGGAGTTCGGCCTGACGGTGACGCCGGTGACGTCGCGGTGACCGGGGGCCCGTCGCCGCAGCGACTGCCGTCGTGGTGGGAGCCCCTGCTGACCCGGGTCCGGTCCGCCCGTACCGCCGATTTCAGCCGGCTGCCGACTCCCACCCGGGGCGGCCGACTCAGCGCCGTGCTGGTGCTGCTCGGCGAGGACCGGCCGGGTGAGCCGGACGTGCTGCTGCTGCAGCGGGCGGCCACGCTGCGTACCCATGCCGGCCAGCCCGCGTTCCCCGGCGGCGCGGCCGATCCGCAGGACCGGGATGCCTCGGCGACCGCCCTGCGGGAAGCGGCCGAAGAGGTCGGACTCGAACCGGACAGCGTCACCGTGCTGGCCCAACTGCCCCGGCTGTGGATTCCGGTGAGCGGCTTCGTCGTCACACCGGTGTTGGCGTGGTGGCACCGGCCGCATCCGGTACATCCCGGCGAACCAGCCGAAGTGGCGCATGTCACTCGGATCCCGGTCGACGAGCTGGTCGATCCGGACAACCGGCTTCAGGTACGTCACCCCAGCGGCTGGGTCGGACCGGCGTTCCAACTACGCGGCATGCTGGTCTGGGGCTTCACCGCCGGAGTCCTGTCGGCCCTGCTCGACATGGCCGGCTGGGCCGGCCCGTGGCCGACCGAGCGGGTCATCGAGTTGCCGCCGACCCCACCTACCGGGAGCGACCCAGCGGCGGCGGGGCTTCCCGACACGCTCGGTGACCGGCCGCGTGGTGAATCGCCAACTGTGGACGGCCCGGCGGGCCGATCCGGCTGATCGGCGCCCGGCACCGCGTGGCTGCCGGCAGGGGTACCCGCACGGTCCCCGTAGTCTTGACGGGTGTCCGTCGTCGACGTCGTGCTCGTGTTGCTCATGCTGGTGTTCGCGATCAGCGGTTACCGCCAGGGATTCGTCATCGGGGTGCTCTCCTTCGCGGGGTTCCTCGGCGGGGCTCTGATCGGCCTCCAGATAGGCCCACTGCTGGCACAGCAGTTCGTCGACAACGTGATGCGCGTGGTGGTGTCGCTGGTCGCGGTCTTCGGGTTGGCCGTACTCGGCCAGGCACTCGCCGGCTGGGCCGGCTCCCGGTTGCGGCACGCGATCACCAGCCCCGCCGGACGCCGCGCCGACGACCTCGGCGGTGCAGCGGTGTCCCTGCTGGCGGTGCTGCTGGTCGCCTGGCTGGTCGCGGTGCCACTGGGCTCCTCGGCGATGCCGGGGCTGGCCGGCGCGGTCCGTAACAGCGCACTGCTCAACGGCGTCGATCGGGTGATGCCACCGCAGGCACAGGCGCTGTCCAACGCGCTGCGTGACACGGTCGACACCCGGGGTTTCCCGAACGTGTTCGGTGGGCTCACCCCGACCCGGGTCCGGCCAGTGCCGGCCCCCGACCCGGCACTGGCCGGATCGGCGGTGGTGGCGAACGCGGAACGCTCGGTGGTCAAGGTGCTCGGATCCGCGCCGCGCTGTTCCCGGCGCATCGAGGGCTCCGGCTTCGTGTACGCGCAGGACCGGGTGATGACCAACGCGCACGTGGTGGCCGGCACCCAGACGGTGGCTGTCGAGGTGCAGGGCGAGCGGCACAATGGCCGGGTCGTCGTCTACGACCCGGACCTCGACCTGGCGGTCATCTACGTCCCGAACCTGCCGGCACCGGTGATGCCGTTCGCTGACCGACCGGGACCGACCGGCTCGGACGCGATCGTGCTCGGCTTCCCGCTGGACGGCCCCTACAACGCCCAGTCCGCCCGGGTGCGCGACGTCGGACCGATCGAAGGACCGAACATCTACAACGAAGGCGCCGTCTACCGGGACGTCTACACGATCCGTGCGCTGGTCCGCTCGGGCAACTCCGGCGGACCGTTGGTCGCCGCGAACGGGCTCGTCCTCGGGGTGATCTTCGCGGCGGCGGCCGACGACCCGAACACCGGTTACGCGGTCACCGCGGAGGAGGCAGCCGTGGCGGCGGCTTCGGGAGTGCAGAGCACTCGTCAGACGGCCACCGGGGAGTGTGCCTGACCCCGACGCTCGTGGCCGTACTGTGCGCGCCCGCGGTCACCAGGCGCATCCGCCGGGCCAGCCAGGTGCCGACACCGACCGTCACCAGCACCAGCACCAGCAGCCCGCTGTTGAGCAGACCCTCGCCGTTGCCGGTGCCGCCCTCGTCGACCGGGCTGAGCGCCCAACCCGCGCCCTGATCACCGTCGCCAGGGCTGGTCAGTCGGGTGGAACCACCGGCCAACGCGGGCTGGGCGGGTGCCAACCCCGGAGCTGGGCCGAACCCGACGACCCCCGGCGTCTCGTTGTCGTCGAGCGGATTGCGCGGCACCGGATCGACCCCGGCGGTCAACGCGGCGACCGGGTCGACCAGGCCGAAACCGTAGCGGTCGTCCCGGCCCGGCGGACCGAGATCATCGGCGGTCTCGATGAGCCGGCTCACCACACTGCCCGCCGACATCTGCGGCCACCTCGCCCGGATCAGTGCGGCGGTCGCGGCGACCAGCGGGGCCGCGAAGCTGGTGCCCTGGACCCGCCAGTACCCGCCCGGCCGGGCCCCGACCAGACCGGTGGCGGGGGCGGTGAGAACGGTCTCCGGACCGGTGATCGAACCGTCCCAGAGCGCTTCCTCGTCCCGGTCCAGACCCGCGACGGCGATGACGCCCGGCTCCCGCGCCGGGTACCACACCCGGGACGTGCCGGTGGCGGAGACGTTGCCGGTGCAGGCGACCACCACCACGTCACTGGCGAAGGCGTAGTCCAGTGCGGCGGCGAGTGCCGGGCTGTCTCCGCTGCCGCCGAGGGACAGGTTGATCACCTGTGCTCCGTTGTCGACGGCCCAGCGCACCGCCTTGGCCACGACGATCGCGTCGTCGTAGCGGTTTTCCTCGTCCAGCACCCGGATCGGCAGAATCTTGGCATCCGGGGCCAGCCCGAGCACCCCGCTGTCGTCGTCGCCCCGGCCAGCGATCAGCCCGGCGACGGTGGTGCCGTGGCCCACCGGGTCGGACCGGCCGTCGCCGGTGCCGCCGACGCCATCGCCCGCGCCGTCGTCAGCGCGGTCGCCCTCGACGAAGTCGATCCCGGGTAGCACCTGACCGACCAGGTCGACGTGGGTGGCGTCGACCCCGGAGTCGATCACCGCGACCGTCACGCCGTCACCGGTGGAGTGCTGCCAGGCGGCGGTCGCCGTCAGCTCCCGCAACTGCCACTGGTCGTCGCGGATCGGGTCGTACCGGGCAGGCAGCATCGCCGGTGCGCCAGCGGGAACCGCTGCCGCCGTGCCGGTCGCCGTGCCGGTCGCCGGCATGTCCAGCGACGGCGAAGACGCCGCCGGGGCGGCGAACGCGACCATCACGACGAGCGCCGTCCCCGCGAGGCGGCGGGCGGCGCTGCGTGGATGGCGCGGCAACGGCGTCACAATGTGGCCTTCTCACTCACCCCAGCAGACACTTGCTGCACGGAGATTACCGCGATTTTCCACCCGTAGAAGTAGTCTTGCGAAGACTGGTCGTGGGGGCCGGGCCGGTTGTCGGCAGGTACGCCAGCTGGACGAGACGTGCCCCTTCCCGCCGGGTCACCAACTGGCCCCGGCCGGCTGGCAGCGGCACCGGTCGGACACCGCCGACGAGCTGCCCCTCATCGCGGTCCCCGGACAACACCAGTCCGGTCGCGGACAGCTCCCGGAGCCGTTGGACGACCGGCTCGTACAGCGCCCGGGCGGCTCCGGCGCAGCGCCGGGCCAGCACCAGATGCAGTCCGATGTCCCGGGCGTGCGCCAGGAACTCGACCAACGGCTGCACCGGGTTGCTCGTGCCGTCGCAGACCAGGTCGTAGTCGTCGACCAGGACGAACAGCTCCGGCCCGGTCCACCAGGACCGGCCGGCCAGCTGCTCGGCGGTCACGTCCGGTCCGGGTAGCCGCTCGCGTAGGTAGCCGGCGGCCGAGTCGATCAGCTCCGCGGCGTGTGCCGCCGTGCTGCCGTAGCCGATGAGATGCGCGGAGGTGACCGCGTCGAGCAGCCCACGCCGGTAGTCGATCATGATCATCCGGGCCTGTTCGGGAGCGAACCGATCGGCGATCGAGACGGCCACCGCCCGCAGGAAACTCGACTTGCCGGACTCGGCGTCCCCGAAAAGCAGCAGATGCGGATCAGTCGCGAAATCTACCGACACCGGGCGCAGATCGGCCTCGGCGACGCCGATCAGGAGCCGCAGCCCGTCGGTACCGCTCCGATCCAGGTCGGCGTACGGGAGCAGATCCGGCAGGAGCCGGACCGCCGGTGCGGCCGGGCCCGGCCATCGGTCGGCGACCGCCGCGACCAGGGCGGCGGTTCCGGCGGGCAGGCCCGGCCGCACCGGGTGCACGGTGGACACCTCGGCGAGGGCGCCGAGAAAGTGGAACCCGTCGCTGGTGATCCCGCGACCCGGCTGCTCCGGCACGTTGCCCGCCGACCGCCGCGACACCAACGAGTCGATCGGGTCGCCCAGCCGTAGCTCCAGCCGTGACCCGAAGAGGTCCCGCAGCGCGGGTCGCAGGTCGGTCCAGCGCGGCGCGGAGGCGACCAGATGCACCCCGTACGACAGGCCACGGGTGGCTAGGTCGATGACGGTCGGCTCCAGCTCGTCGTACTCGCCGCGCAGGGTCGGCCAGCCGTCGACGACGAGAAACACGTCACCGTACGGATCGTCGTCGGCCGCGTCCGGGCGGCGACCTCCCGCGGCGGGGCCGTCGCCGGCCAGGGAGCCGTTGGCCCGCCGGACGCGGTAGTCGGCGATCGACTCCACACCGAGTTCGGCGAATCGGCGCTCCCGGACAGCGAGCAGGTTGGCGACCTCGGCGACGGTTCGCCGTACCGCCGCCGGCTCGGCGCGCAGGGCCACTCCACCGACGTGGGGCAGCCCGCGCAGCGCCGCCAACGTCCCGCCGCCGAAGTCGAGGCAGTACACCTGCACCTCGACCGGGGTGTGGGTCAGCGCCAGCGCACAGATCAGCGTCCGGATCAGCTGCGACTTGCCGCTCTGCGGCGCGCCGACCGTGGCGACATGGCCGGCTGCCGCGTGCAGCGACAACCAGAGTGGATCGCGACGTTGCTCCGACGGCTTGTCGACCAGCGCCACTGGGACCCGTAGCCGTCCGGCGAGGGCCGGGTCCCGCGCGGCCAACCCGCGACCGGGAACCTCCCGTACCGGGCCGAGCAGGGCGTCGAGAGCCGGCGCGCTGTCGAGCGGTGGCAACCACACCCGATGGGCCGGTGGGCCGTGCCGGGACAGCCGGTCGACCGTCAGGGACAGCAGGCTGACCTCGGGTTCGACCGGCTGGACGGGTCTCGATCCCGGTTTCGGTTCGGCGGCCGGCAGCGCGGTCGGTGACGTACGGAACTGGTAGATTCTGGGCGTCGCACGGCGCTCGGCGGGCCGCCGTGGCACCGGCCGGCGGTGCGGCCCCGAGACATACGCGGCCCGGAACCGCACCGGCGGATCCGTGCCGTAGCGGAGAAAGCCGTGACCGGGATCGCCGGGCAGCTGGAAGGCGTCCGGCACGCCGAGTATCGCCCGTGACTCCAGCGCCGAGAAGGTGCGCAACCCGATCCGGTACGACAGATGGGTGTCCAACCCCCGCAGCCGTCCCTCGTCCACCCGCTGCGAGGCGAGCACCAGGTGCACCCCGAGGGAGCGGCCCACCCGGCCGATCTGCAGAAACACGTCGATGAAGTCCGGCTTGGCGGTAAGTAGCTCGGTGAACTCGTCGCAGATGACGAGCAGCGCCGGAAGTGGCGGCAGGGCGTCGTCGGTCGCCCGGGCCCGTAGGTATTCCTGCCGGCCGGCCAGGTTGCCGGCCTGGCGGAGCAGGTTCTGCCGGCGGATCAGCTCGCCGGTGAGCGAGTCCGCCATCCGGTCCACCAACGGCAGCTCCTGCGCCAGGTTGGTGATCACCGCAGCGGTGTGCGGCAACCGGTCCAGGGAGGCGAAGGTGGCCCCTCCCTTGAAGTCGACGAGGACGACGTTCAACGCCTCCGGCGGATGGGTCAGCGCCAGACCGAGAACGAGGGTACGGAGCAGCTCCGACTTGCCGGAGCCGGTGGCACCGACGACGAGTCCGTGCGGGCCCATGCCGTGCAGCGAGGATTCCTTCAGATCGAGCTCCACCGGGCCACCGCTGGCATCGACGCCGATCGGTACCCGTAGCTGGCGCTGCGCCGCCGGGCCGCGATCGGGTCCGGCGGCCGACCACCAGCGTCCAGCCGGGTCCGATTGGAGTAGCCGGATCAGGTCGGGCTCGGTAGCCGGCCCGGACGACATCGGGGTGGCGGCGCCCGCCAACCGCAGCGGGGCCAACCGCCGGGCCAGCGCCTCGACCTCGACGACGCCGAGCTGGTCCGCGTCGCCGAGGTCGGTCGACTCGTCCCGGTGCCGCACGGACAGCCGCCCGGCCGGATCGACCGCCAGCTCCAGCGCCGCCGGACCGAGGACCTGGGGGGCCACGGTGCCCAGCTCGATGACGGTGACCCCGGCCAGGTCGTGACGTACCCCGGCGCCGTCGAGCACCACCACCAGATGCGGCCCGATGGTGCCCGGCCGGCCGGCCTCGAACACCCCTGGCGGTATGGACAGCGCCGCCACCCCCGGTGGTGGTGGCGGTCCTGGCCGCGCCGATTGGCGGGCCGCCTCGCGTCCGGCCAGTAGCGGCTCGATGATCTTGTCCAACTCGGCGGCGTCGGTGACGACCATCCGCACCGGGCCGGTGGCGTCGCGATGCTCCGGGTGCCCGGCGTGGGGCAGCCACTTCACCCACTCCCAGCGGTGCCGGCGGTCCGCCGCGGCACAGACTGCGATCCGCAGCTCGTCCGGGGCGTGGAAGACCGCGAGTTGGGCCAGCACGGCCCGGGTCAACGCCGCAGCCGGCGACGTCTGCCCGGCGGCCGGCGACTGGTCGCCACCGGTCGGCTGCCCGGTGACGTGGATCCGGGCGTAGGACCGCAGCGCGACCGCCAACGGCAGGTGCGGCACCATCGCGTACGTGTCGAGAAACCGCCGCAGCGCGGCGGCGGTCAGCGGGTCGAGCTCGTCGGCGGGTCGGCCGACCGGCGGTACGAGTGGAGTCGCGAGCGGTCGTGGCCCGACCCCGATCCGGACCACGCCGAAGTCGTCGTCCGTCGGGCGGCGTTCCCAGACCCGGCCGCTGACGACCGTCGACCACAGGCGTGCCGGATCGGGGTGCCGGTAGCCGGCCGCCGTCCGCTGCCGAATCGCGGTCTCGCGTACCTGCCGGCGCAGGTCGGCGAGGTGCCGCAGGTAGCGGTGCCGGGCGGCGTCCGTCTCGGACCTGGTGGACGCCCCGGCGGCGGTGCTCCAGGAAGTCGCCATCATGGCCAGCGCGGACGCCCCGAACACCGCGCCGACCAGGTACGAGTACGCCCCGTCGCCCCGGCCGAACATCATCGCCGTCGCCACCGAGCCACCTGCCGCCGGCAGTAGCCCGAAGAGCTGGTGCCAGCGCCCGACGGTGCGTCGCGCAAGCTCCGGCGGAGCGGCGATGCGGACCTCACCGGTCGGTATCTCCGGCGCGGGCCCACGGGCAGGTCGGAGGTGGACGATGCGCGACATCGCGCCAGCTAACCCGCTGCGTCGGCTGCTCCGCAACAGACAGTCAGATTCTGTTCCGTAGTGGACAACAGATCGATAGAGTACTCCGGTTCGTTTGCCGTGCTGGATCAGTGTCACGGAGGTGCGATGGTCGACGCGTTGACGAGGATCACCGTGTGCGGACCTCACCGCCGGGCGGACCTCGCGCTGCCCGGCCACGTGCCGGTAGCGGAGCTGCTGCCAGAGTTGCTCCGGCACAGCGGGGACGGACTGGCCGAGGTCGGTGAGCGTCACGGTGGCTGGGTGCTCCGCCGGGCAGACGGCGCGGCGGTCAGCGCTGCGGATCCGTTGGTCGGGCAGGGCGTGTGCGACGGTGACGTGCTGCACCTTGTTCCCGGTCAGGCGGACTGGCCGGAGCCGGAGTACGACGACGTGGTCGAGGTGATCGCGGTCGCTGCCCGTGGGCAGGGCCCGGCCTGGTCCGCAGCCGCCACCCGCCGGTACGCGTACGCCACGGCCGCCGGCTGGCTCGGCGTTGGCTGGCTGGCGTTGCTCACCGCTGGCGACACCGAGTTGGCCACGACGGCCGGCGCGGTGGCGGTGGCCGTCGCGGCCGCCGCCGTGCTCGCCTGCCGGGTGTGGCGGGACGAGTCCGCCGGTGCCGTGCTCGGCGGCAGCGCACTGGCGTACGCCTTCGCCGCCGGACTGCTCGGCGTGGCGGACGGCGCGGCGGTCGGCCCGCGTCCGGCCGACTGGCCGACCGCCATCACGCTGCTGGCTGGCCTGGGTGTGCTGGCCGCGGCGGGGGTCATGATGGCCGTCGGGCTCACAGCGGGCCGGCCGGTCCCGGTCGCGGCGGTCACCGTCGGGGTGTTCGGCGGATTGTCGGCGACAGCGGCGCATACGGTGACTGGGGCGGCGGGGGCGGCGGCCGGTCTGCTGGTGGTGCTCGGCTGCGGAGTAGGGTTGCTGCCCCGGCTGGCAACCCGGCTAGGTCAGGTGCCGGTGACGGGCGTGGTCTCCCTGCCGTCCCTCGATCGGGCCGGCGGTCGCCCGCCGGACCTGGACCGGGTACGGCGTGGGGTCGCCCGAGCCGAGCAACTGCTGACCGGAATGCTGATCGGCTACGCGGTGCTCGCCGCTGCCGCGGGCGTCGTGCTGGTGCAGATCGGCGGCGTGGCCGGCCACACGCTCGTCGGTGTGGCAGCGGTCGTGTTGCTGTTGCGGTCACGGACGTTCGTCACCATTCGGCACCGGTTGCCGCTACTGGTCGCCGGGCTCGCGCTCGCGTCGCTACTGGTGGCCGGTGGGCTGCCGGCCTACCTGTCGATGCAGGTCGCGACGTTGGTGCCGGTCGCCGGGGTGCTCGCCCTGGTGACCGTCGCCGTCGGCGGCAGGTACGCCGCCGGTGAACCGTCGCCGTACCTGAGCCGGGCCGCCGACATCCTGGACACCGCCGCGCTGGTGTCGCTGATCCCGGTCGCCGGTGCCGTGTTGGGGCTCTACCGGTGGGCAACCGGGTTGCTCAACTGAGCAACCCGGTCGGCCGCTCCGGTCAGTGGGCTGCTTCGCCCCGTTCGATGGCTGCTTCGCGGCGGCGGAACGAGGCCTGGATCTCGGCCTCGGCCTCGACCCGGCCGACCCAGGTCGCCCCTTCGACCGACTTGCCGGGTTCGAGGTCCTTGTAGACGACGAAGAAGTGCTGGATCTCCAGCCGATCGAACTCGCCGAGGTGATGGATGTCACGCAGGTGCTCCTGGCGCGGGTCCTCGTAGGGCACGCAGAGAACCTTGTCGTCGGCACCTTTCTCGTCCTTCATCCGGAACATGCCAATCGCCCGGCATCGAATGAGGCATCCTGGGAAGGTGGGTTCTGGCACGAGTACCAGCGCGTCCAACGGATCGTCGTCCTGCCCGAGGGTGCCCTCGATGAACCCGTAGTCGGCCGGATACTGGGTCGAGGTGAACAATGTGCGGTCCAGCCGGATTCGGCCGGTCGCATGATCGACCTCGTACTTGTTCCGGTGACCCTTGGGGATCTCAACCGTAACGTCGAAATCCATCTCACGCTCCCTCGTCGCCCGCGCTGGCTACGGAAATAGAGCGGGCCCGCCGCTCGGGCGTTGCCCCACCCGGCCGTTCCGGCTCCCGCTCGTTTTGTGAACGCAAGTAGTGTCGCCTAGTCGGTTCGTCGGATGGGAGGTGGGGCCGGTGGGGAGTGAAGACTCACAGTCGGGCAAGTCGTCCGCCGAGCCGGACCGGTCGGGCAAACCGGTCGAGTCCGTCACTCAGGGTGATGATGCGGTATCCGAGGGTGGGAAAATGGCGGTCGGGCAACCGGCCGACACTAATCCACCCGACGGAGAGCGGGCTAGTGTTGAGCAGGCGCGCCCATCCGACTCCTCGGTGACCGCATCGCCTCCGTCCTCGGAGGCTGGTGAAGCGGATCCGTCCTTCGACGCGACACCTTCTACAGAAGCGGCTGAAGCAGCCCCCTCCCCGGACCCGGAGCCGGAATTCGTGCCGACACCCGCCGAACCTTCGGCGACGGCCACTTCCGCAGACGCGGATCCGGAGTCGTCGGCGGCCGTGGAGCCGGCGCAGGCACCGACTGTGATTGTGGAGCCGGAGCCGGAGCCGGAGCCGGAGCCGGAGCCGACTTCCGAACCGGCAGCGGTTGTGGAGCCGGAGCCGCCGGCGGCAACGGGGCCGCCGCCGACGACCGCCACCGGCATCGCCGCCGCGCCGCACCGGGGCCGGGCGGGCGTGCCGACGCGGGGGAGCGCGAAGCCGGTGCCAGCCGCTGGGCTGGCACCCAGCGCGCCGGCACAGCCCAGCGCGCCGGCACAGCCCAGCGCGCCGGCACAGCCCAGCGCGCCGGCACA
>NZ_JBHMIM010000050.1:0-56547 GCF_048060115.1 Micromonospora sp. LOL_023 | reverse complement strand
GACCGGCCAGCGACCATCCACATCTACCGGGTCCAGCCACCACCAAGATCAACTTAAGCTACGTGGCATTGAACCTGGCCGCCGGGCGGGACCCGGGCTGGATTCAGCTGGACCGGGCGGGACGCGACGCCAGCCCGTACGACAACAGCCCTTGACCTGTTGGTGCAGGTCAAGGGCTGTTGGTGCGCCTGGTGGCGGGTAGAGGATTCGAACCTCTGTAGCTTTCGCGACGGATTTACAGTCCGCTCCCATTGGCCGCTCGGGCAACCCGCCAGGGCGTGCCGCCTCAGCTCGCGAGGCGACGCAGGAAAGGATAGCGGCATCACCGGGCGTTCCCGCAACCGGGTACGGTCGGCGTGAGTCAACCACTCGGGCACGTCCGAGCACCGTCCAGAACCGCACCTGGCAGGGAGCAGACCATGGCAGCCAACCCGTCGTTCGACATCGTGAGCAAGGTCGACCGGCAGGAGATCGACAACGCCCTCCGGCAGACCGAGAAGGAGCTCTCCACCCGCTTCGACTTCCGCGGCACCGGCGCTGAGATCACCTGGGCCGGCGAGGAGTCCGTCGCGCTGCAGGCGGAAACTGAGGAGCGGGTCAAGGCCAGCCTGGAGGTCTTCAAGGAGAAGCTGGTCAAGCGGAACATCTCGCTGAAGTCGCTGGACGCCGGCGAACCGCGCGCGTCGGGCAAGATCTACAAGATCGACTGCAAGGTGATCCAGGGCATCGAGTCGGACAAGGCCAAGGCGATCAGCAAGAAGATCCGCGACGAGGGTCCCAAGGGGGTCCAGGCGCAGATCCAGGGCGACCAGCTCCGGGTCACCGGCAAGAAGCGCGACGACCTGCAGGCCGTGATCGCCCTGCTCAAGCAGGAAGACTTCGGCATCGCCCTGCAGTTCACGAACTATCGCTGACCGGTCCGGTCCCGGTCAGCCGAGGTCGGCCGCACGCGCAGCGAGGCCAGCCGAACCCCGGACTCTCTTTCAGCGTGATCCCCCTGCGGGATCAAGACCCCCGCAGGGGGATCACGTTCGGCGAGACTTCCTGCCCTGCGCGACCCGCTACCACCGACCCGGTGGCATGCCACCCATGCCACCCCGCTGCACCGGCGGCATGCCACTCCAGGCGACCCAGCCAGCCGGCGCGCTGCGGGTGCTCGACAAGGCGGGTGGGGGCGGGTCAGGCAGTTTCACGCAGCAGCACGCGGTCGGGGTCGGCCACGGACCGGGCCTCGGCCCGGCTGATCGGACCCGCCGGCCAGGCCGCTACCAGCGCCGCGACCGCGACGGCCGCGCCTGCGAACAGGAACGCCGCCGCCGGTCCGCCGGCTCGGTCGACGAGCACGCCAGCGACCGCCCCACCCACCGCGCTGAACCCGATCGCCATCGTGGCGACCCAGGTGTACGCCTCGTTCAGCATGCTGGCCGGAGCGAGCCGGCCGACCATGGCGTTCTCGACGGTCAACGCCGGTGCGATCACCGCGCCACCTAGCAGCAGCGCCGAGCCGAGCGCCAGCGGGTGCGGCATGACGGCGTACACGACGAAGCTGGCCGCGACTGCGCCCAGCAGCCAGGCGAACTGCCGGGTGGCGTCCACGGCGGGGCGGCGGGTGCCGAAGTAGATCCCGCCGGTGGCGCTGCCGATCGCCCAGATGGCCAGCAGGATGCCGGCGAGGCTGCCCCCGTCATCTCCGGCACCGTTGCGCGACGCGTACGCGGGCACGGCGACGCCGGCCGTTCCGAAGGCGATGCCCAGCCCGGCGACGCAGAGCAGCAGTGCCGGGAAGCCGGCGACCCGCAGCGGCCCGAGCCCGCGGGCGTGCTGGCCTGCGGCGGGTGGACGCCAGCCGCGCATCGCGCCGCCGAGGGCTACCACGAGGGTGCCGGTCAGGGTCAGCACGGCGGCGGCGATCAGTGCGGCGGCGGCGTCGGCGACCACGATCGACGCGGCCACCAGCAGCGGGCCGATGACGAAGACGAACTCGAAGATGGTCGTCTCGGCGGCCAGCGCGGTGTTGCGCAGTGCCTGCCGGCCGCTGGCCCGGTCGGTCAGGTTGGTCCAGGCACCCCGGATGGCGGCGCTCAGCGGCGGGTAGCTGGCGCCGGCCAGCGCCGACATCAGGTACAGCAGCAGAATCGGGGGGTCGGTTCGGGTGGTGAACAGCAGTGCGATCAGGGCGATCGGGTGGGCGGTGCCGGTGACGAGCAGCACCGGGGTGGGACCGAACCGGTCGGCGAGTCGGCCGGCGATCGGGCTGACGACTGCTCCGGCGACGGCGTAGATTCCGCCGGCCACGGCGGCCAGCGAGTACCGGCCGGTGACGTCGCTGATCACCAGGAGCAGTGCGAGTGGGATCATGCCGATGCTGAGCCGGCCGAGGACTCCGGGGATCAGCAGGACCGGTCCGCCCGGGATGCGCCAGACCTCGGCGTACTTGCGTAGCCCACGCACCGGGCCTCCTGCACGTTGGGTTGTGGCACCGACGCTGTCGAACGGGTGGCCGGCGGGCCGACGACGGTAACGGGTGGTCGGCCTGCCGACCCTAACGCCCGGACGGACACACCCCCACCCGATTCCGCCGGGTGGGGGTGCGAAGCCTGTCACAGCGTCAGGTACTCGCGGTTGCGGCTGATCGCCGACTGGATGATCGACGCGGATGTTTCGTTCAGTTTGCCACTGCGTCAAAGACCATCTGTGGGGCGAAACCGAGCAGAGCAGCCAGAATCGTCGCGGCGACCAGCACCACCGCCACCGGCCAGGCCACCGGCCAGGCCACCGGCCAGGCCACCGGCCAGGCCACCGCACCATCACCGGTCCGCGGCGGCGAGGCCACCACCCCGGCCGGCGGTGAAGCACCGGCTGGCGGCTGGGCGTACAGGGTGGCACTGACCCGCAGGTAGTAGACGAGGCCGAGTACCGCGTTGGCCACCACCACCAGCGCCAGCCAACCGGCCCCGCCGACCAGCAGCGACCGGACCACCGTCACCTTGGCGAACAGCCCGGCCAGGCCGGGTGGCAGCCCGGCCAACCCGATCAACGCGAACACCAGCGCGGCACTGATCCACGGCCGGCGGCGCGCCGCGCCCGCGTACTCGGCGATCGTCCCGCCGTCACCGCCCGCCGGCCGCAACGCCACCACCGCGGCGAAGGCGGCCAGCTCCAGAACCACAAAGAACACGGTGTACGCGAAGACGGCGGCGACGGCGACCGTTTGCTCCTCGACGCCTCGGCCGGCGACCCCGGCGGCCGCCGCCAGCGGCACCAGGATGTAGCCGGCCTGCGCGATCGACGACCACGCCAACAGCCGGACCATCCGGGTCTGCCGCAACGCCACCAGGTTGCCGACCGTCATCGTCGCCACCGCCAGTACGGCGAGCACCGGCCCGGACGCCGCCAGCTGTGGGCTCAGCCCTTTGGTCACCACCGCCACGATCGCCACCACGCCACCCAGCTTCGACGCGGTCGACAGGTACGCGGTGACCGGCAACGGCGCCCCGTCGTAGGTGGTCGGCGCCCAGGCGTGCAGTGGCACCGCCGCCACCTTGAACGCCAGCCCGACCAGCAGCAGCACCACGCCGACCCGAGCCAGTCGGGCCTGGCCGTCGGCGGAGCCGCCGACGACCACGCTCACTGTCTCGCCCAGCCCGCTGACACCGGCCAGCAGGTCCAGGTGCACCACCCCGTACGCGCCGTACAGCAGGGCCGCGCCGAGCAGCGCCACCGCTGTCGACGCCACACTGACGATGAAGAACGTCACCGCCGCCTCCGCCGAGGTGACCCGTTGCCGGTTCAGTCCGACCAGGATGTACAGCGGCAGGGTGAGGGTCTCCACCGCCACGATCAGGGTGATCAGATCCCCGGCGGCACCGAGTACCACCCCACCGGTCATCGAGCAGGCCAGCAGGAAGCAGTACTCCCCCGCCGGCACGGTCCCCGTCCGCAGTGTCGGCACCGACAACGCCAGTACCCCTGCGGTCAGGGCGGCGAACAGCAGCGCGACCAGGGCTGCCCGGCTGTCCGCCCGGTACGAGCAGGCGAACCAGTCCCCGACGTCGAGGCCGGACAGCCGCCCGCAGAACGTCGCCCGCGCCGGCTGGCCCACCGCGTACACCGCCGCGACGGCGACTCCGACGGCTCCGGTCACGCCGACGACCACCGTCGCCGCCCAGCGGGCCACGAACAGGTCGGTCAGCAGCACCGCGACCGCCGTGACGGCCGCCAGGTACGCGGGCAGCAACGCCAGATGGTCGACCGACTGTGCCGATGCTTCGCCGATCACCGGATCACCTCCAGCAGGGTCTGCACCGGTGCCTCGGCGACGCCGAGCACCAGCACCGGGAGCAGCCCGATCGCCAGGGTCGCCACGATCAGTGGCGCCCAGGCGAGCGCCTCGGGGCGGGTGATCGGCCCGGCCGGCGTTGCCCGTACCGCCGGTCCTGGCGGGCCGTGCGCGACCCGGCGCAGCATCCGCAGCAGGTACGCGGCGGTCAGTGCCGCACCGACCGCCGCCAGCGCCGCCAGGGTCGTCCACAGCACGCCGCCGCGCTGCACCGCGGCCACCACGGCGAACGCCTCGCCCCAGAAGCCGGCCAGGCCGGGCAGGCCGAGGGAGGCGATCGCGGCGTAGCCGAGCAGACCGGCCAACGCCGGTGACTGCTCGCGTAGTCCGCCGAGCGCCGACAGTTCGCCGGTGTGGAAGCGGTCCTTGATCGCGCCGGCGAGGAAGAAGAGCAGGCCGGTGATGACGCCGTGGGCGATGTTGCCGATCAGCGCGGCCTGGATGCCGGTGGCGCTCAAGGTGGCGATGCCGAGCAGCACGAAGCCCATGTGGCCGATGCTGGAGTACGCGATGAGCCGTTTGAGTTCGGTCTGCGCCAGGCACACCAGCGAGCCGACGATGATCGCGACGACGGCGAGGGTGCCGAGCACCGGGGCGGCCCAACGGGCTCCCTCCGGCGCGACGCCGACAGCGACCCGGATCAGCCCGTACGTACCCATCTTGAGCAGCACCCCGGCGAGGATGACGCTGCCGACGGTGGGTGCCTGGCTGTGCGCGTCGGGCAGCCAGGTGTGCAGCGGCCACAGCGGGGCCTTGATCGCGAAGGCGAGCGCGAGCAGCGTGAACGCGGCAAGCTGGGTGCCTCGGGTGAGTTCGCCGCCGCCGGTGAGGATCGTCAGGTCGGCGGTGCCGGCGGCGGTCACCGCGGTCACCACGCCGACCAGCAGTAGCACCGAACCAGCCAGGGTGTAGATGGCGAACTTGGTCGCCGCCCGCCGGTGCGCGCTGTCGGCCCCCGCGCTGTCGGCCCGCCCGCCGCTGCCGCCCCAGCCGGCGATGATCGCGTACATCGGCAGCAGCACGACTTCGAAGAAGACGAAGAACAGCACCAGGTCGAGGGCGAGGAAGGTGCCGACGATGCCGACTTCGATGACCAGCAGCAACGCGATCAGCGCCCGGCCGGAGCGGCCCGAGCTGTCGGAGCCGCCGCTGCCGGAGCCGCCGTGCGGTGCCCGCCAGATCGTGTAGCCGCAGCAGAGCAGCGTGAGCGCGGTGGTGAGCAACACCAGCGGGTACGAGATGCCGTCGACGCCGAGGTGGAACCGCAGGTCCAGCGCCGGCACCCAGGCCAGGTCGATCTGATGCCACGGCACGACGCCGGGGGGTCCGGCCTCCGGTCCGTCCGTGAACCGGCCGGCACCGGCCGGGTCACCGATCAGCGGCAGGCTGGCCAGGAACGCCAGGGCGGCGAAGCCGGTGCCGACGATCCGGCCGGCCCGGTCGCCGCCGATCGGCAGGGCGAGCAGCAGCGCTCCGAGCGCCGGTAGCACCAGCACGGCCAGCAGCGCGACCTGCCCGAGGGTCATCGCGTCATCGGCGTACACGGCAGCACCCACCTCCCCTCAAGATCCCGACGATCTTGCAGTTATCGTTGGACAAAGTAGACAAATCCTCTCGATAACTGCAAGATCGTCGGGGAGGTGAGCAGGGCGGCGGCGACGAGGGCGAGCAGCAGGGCGCCGGCCAGGGCCAGGGTGACCGCGCGGGGCAGTCGGGCGGCGTGCCAGCGGCCGAGAACGGCGGCCAGCCCGCCGACGCCCCGGCCCACGCCGGTCACCGCGCCATCCACCCCGGACTCGTCCCCGGCCCGCACCAGCCCGGCCAACGCCACCACCGGGCGTACCACCAGGGTGCGCTGCACCGAGTCAAGCCAGAAACCAGCCGCGAACGCCGGCCGCAGCGGGCCCAGCACCCGGGCCGGGTCGACGGCCGGGTCCCGCCGGTACAGCCATCCTGCCCAACCGGCGCCCACCGCCAACAACAGCAACGGCAGCACCAGGTCGAGGCCGAAGTGCGGGGCCAACTCGGTGCTGCCACCCAGCCGGTCCCGAACCGTCGGGCTGAACACCACCAGGCCGAGCAGCACGCTCGGCACGGTCAGCGCCAGCACCGGCCAGCGCATCGCCGCCGGCGGATCGTGCGGGTGCCGGTCGGCGGGCACCCGGGACGGCCCGAGGAAGGTACGCAGCAGCAGCCGGGTCGCGTACCAGGCGGTGATCGCCACCCCGGCGAGGCCCGCCAGCCACACCAGCCAGCCCAGCCACGCCGGCACCGGCCCGTCGCCCGGATGCCGGGCCGCTTCGGCGGCCGCGTACAGCACGCTCTCCTTGCTCCAGAAGCCGGCCAGCGGCGGTAGACCGGCGAGTGCGCCGAGCCCGACCGCCGCCGCGCCGAAGGTGACCGGCATCGGCCGACGCAGCCCACCCATCGCCGACATCAGGTTGCTGCCCACCGCGTGGATCACGCAGCCGGCGACGAGGAACAGCAACGCCTTGAACGCGGCGTGGGTGAGCAGGTGGAACAACGCGGCGGGCGGCGAGCCGACCGCCAACGCCCCGGTCAGGTAACCCAACTGGGACACCGTCGACCAGGCCAGTACCCGTTTGATGTCGTCGGAGGCGGTCGCCGCCAACGCGCCGAGCAGCAGGGTGACCACCCCGAGTACGCCGAGCACCACCAGCGCGGCCGGGGCGGCGACGAAGACCGGGTAGAGCCGGATCACCACGTACACCCCGGCGGCGACCATGGTGGCAGCGTGGATCAGCGCGGAGATCGGCGTCGGGCCGGCCATCGCGTCCGGCAGCCAGGTGTGCAGCGGGAACTGGGCGCTCTTGCCGGCCACCCCGGCGAGCAGCAGCAGCGCCGCGGTGGTCACCGTCGCCGGCGGGTAGTCGTGGGCGAGCACCTCGGCGATCCGGAAACTGCCGGCGCCGACGCCGAGTACCGCGATGCCGAGCAGGAAGCCGACGTCACCGACCCGGGTGACCAGGAACGCCTTCATCGCCGCCGCCGGGGCCTCCGGCAGCCGCCGGTCATGCGCGATCAGCAGGTACGAGCAGGCGCCCATCACCTCCCAGCCGATCAGCAGCATGATCAGGTCACCGGCGACGACGACCAGCAGCATCGCAGCGGTGAAGAGGCTGACCTGGGCGGCGTACACCGGGTAGCGGTCGTCGGCGGCGAGATAGGCCGTCGAATACACCTGTACGGCGAGCGCCACCGCGCCGACCGCGACGGCGACCAGGGCGGCCGGCCCGTCCAGCCGCACGCCGAAGGTGACCAGCAGCCCGCCGATGTCCAGCCAGCCCGTACCACTGTCGGTTGTGTCCGGTCCGGCGGCCAGCAGGGCGACGGCCGCGCCGAGCGCGACGGTGGCCCCGCCGATACCGAGGCCGGCGGCGACCCGCCGGGCCGCCGGGCCGGCCGGGACCGACCGACCCGCCGCGCCGGATCCGCCGGTCAGCGACAGCAGCAGGCCGATGATCGCCGCGACGAACGGCGCGGCGGGCAGCAGGTAGCCGAGCGCGGCCGGGTTCACCGGGCCACCTCCCGATCGTCGGCGGCGGTGCCGGCGTCCGTGTCGAGCGGACCCTCGATGCCCGGATCGGGCGGGTCGGCCGCGTCGAGCGGCACCTCGTCGACGACGACGCTGGCCCGCAGCCGGTACAAGTGCAGCACGATCGCCAGCCCGACGCCCACCTCCGCGGCGGCGATGACGATGATGAACAGGGCGAAGGTCTGCCCGGTGTACGGCAGGGCGCCGCGCACCGTCGTGTCGGCGGTGACCAGGATCAGGTTGACCGCGTTGAGCATCAACTCGACCGACATGAGCAGCAGTACGGCGTTGCGTCGGCGCAGCACGCCGAACACGCCGAGGCCGAACAGTAGGGCAGCCACGACGTACGGGATGACCGGGCGCATCAGCCGCGCCCGCCCGGCTCAAGTGGTGCTCCGCTGGATGCCCCCACGTCAGGGCGGGACAGCACGATCGCCCCGATCAGTGCGGACAGCAGCAGCACCGACAGCACCTCGAACGGCAGCACCCAGCTGCCGAAGACCGCCGTACCGAGGCGCTCGGCGGTGCCGGCGGCCGGCAGTTCCACACTGGACCAACGGTAGGCGTCGACGAAGAGCGCGGCCAGCCCCAGCCCGGCCCCGCCGCCGATCACCGCGGCCGGCCAGCCGGGGCGGTCCAGGTCGTCGGCCGCCCCGATCGGTGCCCGGGTGAGCATCACCGCGAACAGCAGCAGCACCACCACCGCACCGACGTAGATCAGCACCTGCACCCAGGCGACCAGCTCGGCGGCGAGCACCAGGTAGCTGCCGGCGACCGCGCCGAGGCAGGCGACCAGGTAGAGGCCGGCTCGCACGATGTGCGCGGTGGTCACCACCAGGAAGCCGGCACCGACGGCGACCGCGCCGAGGGCGAGCAGCAGCACGTCCGCCCCGGTCACGCCGGTGCCCTACCGGCCGGTCCGGCGGCCCGGCCTGGTCCGGTGGCAGGGCCGGCGGCCTTGCGGGCGGCGGTGGTCTCCTCCTTGGCCGGCTCACCGTTCGGGTCGTGCGCCGGTGGTGGCGGCACGCTGGCCATCCACTCGCCGAGGTGCTCCTTGTCGTGCAGCAGGTTACGGATGTCGTACTCGGCGTACTCGAACTCGGGCGACCAGTAGAGCGCATCGAACGGGCACACCTCGACGCAGATGCCGCAGTACATGCAGAGCGAGAAGTCGATGTCGAACCGGTCCAGCACGTTGCGCTGCCGCGCCCGCGCCGCCCCCGGCACCGACACCTCCTCCTTGTGCGAGTCGATGTAGATGCACCAGTCGGGACACTCCCGCGCGCAGAGCATGCAGACCGTGCAGTTCTCCGCCAGCAGGGCGATCACCCCGCGGCTACGCGGCGGCAGCTCCGGGGCCACATCCGGGTACTGCTGGGTGTGGGCCGGGGTGACCATCGTCTTGAAGGTGGTCGCCAAGCCCTTCAACAGACCCTCGCCGTGCCCGTGCCCGGTCTCGCCGCCGTGTCCATCCATGTGGCTCATCCTGCCGAATCGGGCACGCGCACGCGAGCTTCTGATCTCATGAGTTCACCACCGGCCAAGGCAGTGGAAGTGTTCGCTGGGTTCGACGGGCGGCGGCTGCGGGTCGGGGCCGGCGGTCAGGTCGACCAGCAGCCAGCTGCCGGTCGAGCCGGCCCGCCGGTCGTGCGGGAACGTGTGTACCGCTGCGATGGTGCCGTGCGCGGCGAGGGCGGCGGCGACGCGCTGTGGGTAGTCGCGCGGCTCGCCGGTGAGGCTGCGGCCGTGCACGTACCAGACGCGGCGGGCGTCGCCGATCCATTCGGCGAGCCGCTGCGGGTCGCAGTTGTCGTGACTGGCCGGGTACAGCCGCACGGTGCGCGGTGCCAGCCCGTACTGCGGCCCGTACCACTCGATCATCCGGTAGCTGAACCAGTAGAACAGCACGACGTCGCCGGGCTGGACCTGCCGGGCGACGTCGGCGAGGGCGGCCGGACCGGCGTCCTTGACCAGCGGGTCGAACGCCTGCCGGTACGCGACCTGCGCGGCCGGTGCCGCGTACACCGGCACGACGGCGGCGACCAGCAGCACAGCCAGGGTCGTCAGGGCCGCCCGGGCCGCCCGGCCCCGACCTGTCGCGGCCCGCAGTGCCTGCCACCGGGCCAGCCGGGCGGCACCGTCCAGGCCGGCGACGACCAGCAGCACCGTCGGGGCGATCAGCCAGGTGGCGACCCGGTCGGCCAGCGGCAGCCCGCGGGCCGCCGCCGCCAGCACCGCCATCAGCAGTACGCCGCCGAGCATGGCCGCCCACACCGGCCGCCCCCGCCACAGCAGTGCCGCCAGCCCGGCCAGCAGCAGGGCCAGGATCAGCAGTGGGTGGTGCCAGTGCAGGGTGCCGGTGACGAAGCCGGCCCACATCTGCGGCAGCCAACCGAGGATCCCGGCCGGCCCGGCCTCGGCCGGTGGGGTGCCGCCGGTGAAGTAGTCGGCCTGGCCGGGCATGAACGGATACTGGCGGCGGCGGTGGATCAGCCAGCCGGCGAAGGCGACCGCCGGGGCCGCACCGGCGGCCAGCAGCAGGGCGTCGCGCCAGCGGCGGCGTACCGCCAGGACCAGGCCGGCTCCGGCGACGGCACCGGCGAGGGCCAGCACGGCGGTCAGACTGACGAAGACCGCGACCAGGGTCACCGCCACCCAGCCGGCTACCGGCAGCGCGACTCGCGTCCACCGGGCACGCGCCGGAAGAGACGACACGACCCGTTCGGCGAGCAGCAGCAGGGCCAGGGTGACTGCCGCTTCGACGGCGTACTGCTTGAGCTCGCCGACGTAGGTGAGGATCATCGGCGCGGTGGCGATCAGCGCGGTCGCGACGACCGCCGCCCACCGGCCGCCCGCCCGGTGGGCGATGACCGCGGTGAGGATCAGGACGGCCAGCATGCCGGCCAGGGACGGTAGCCGCAGGACCCGTTCGTCGACGCCGAAGGCGTACAGCAGCGATTTTTCCAGCCAGAGCCAGCCGACCGGGGCGACCTGCTGGAACTCCAGCCCTCGGGTCAGGGCGAGGAAGTCGCGGCGCAGGTTGATGGCGATCGCGGTCTCGTCGTTCCACAGCCAGTTGCCGGCGGCCCAGACGGTGAGCTGGCCGGCCGCGCCGGCCAGCAGCACGACGCCGAGCGCCACACCACGGACGACGCCAGGGGCGACCCGGATCGGCGACGGTCCGCTCACCCGGTGGCGACCTTTACCCCGGCGGTCAGCACCAGTTGGGCCAGGGCGAGCGGGACCAGTACGAGCCAGCACAACCGTTGTAACTGGTCTTCCCGTAGGCGAGGAAACGACACCCGGAGCCAGATGATGACAAATGCGACGGCGAACACCTTCAGTAGCGTCCAGAGCCAGCCGAGTTGGTCGTCGCCGAACGGCCCCTGCCAGCCGCCGAGGAACAGCACGGTCGTCAGGGCGGCGATGACGACGATCCCGGCGTACTCGGCGAGCAGGAAGAACGCGAATCGCAGCCCGGTGTACTCGGTGAGGTAGCCAAAGACGAGTTCACTGTCGGCGATCGGCATGTCGAACGGGGGGCGGCGGATCTCGGCCATCCCGGCGAGGAAGAACACCACCAGGGCGGGGGCCTGCCAGAGCAGCCACCACGGCTGCCACGCCTGCACGATGCCGGACAGCGACAGGGTACCGGCGGCCATCGCGACGCTGGCGGCCGACAGCACCAGCGGCAGTTCGTAGGCGAGCAGTTGGGCGGCGCCGCGCAGCCCGCCGAGCAGGCTGTACTTGTTGGCCGACGCCCAGGCGGCCATCAGCACGGCGACGACGCCGACGCCCATCACGGCCAGGACGAAGAACAGGCCGACGTCGAGCGGCTGGCCGACGAGGTCGTTCGGCCCGAGTGGAATCACGAGCAGGACCAGCAGGTACGGCACGAGGGCGATCGCCGGGGCGAGTCGGAAAACCGGCCGGTCGGCGGCCCGTGGGGTGATGTCCTCCTTCTGCACGAACTTGACGCCGTCGGCGATGAGTTGCGCCCAGCCGTGGAAGCCGCCGGCGTACATCGGGCCGAGCCGGCCCTGCATGTGCGCCATCGCCTTGTGTTCCAGCTGCCCGACGAGCAGCGGCAGGGTGAGGAACGCGACGAGGACGGCACCGACCCGGATCGTCAACTCCAACCAGAGCGGCATCAGGGCGTACCCCCGTCGGGGCCGGCCTCGCGCGCGGACCTGGCAGCCTGCGGACCCCATTCGGACGGCAGCGGTACGCCCGGTGGCCGCATCGGGGCCCGCCGGGCTCCCCCGCCACCGCCGGCCGGTTCGCCCGGCTCCTTCGCGCCCGGCCACGGCTTGGCGACCCGGGCGGCGAGGACGAACTCCTTGCGCAGCGGGTGACCCTCGAACTCGGGGGGCAGCAGCAGCGGGGTGAGGGCGGGGTGGCCGACGAAGTCGACGCCGAACATCTCGTGGGTTTCCCGCTCGTGCCAGTCGGCACCGGGGAAGATGTCGACCACGGACGGCAGCTGCGGGTTGTCGCGGGGCACCCTGGTCCGCAGCAGTACGCCGTGCCGGTGCCGGATCGACCACAGGTGGGCGACGATGGCGAAGCCGGCGTCGAGTTCGTCGACGGCGGACAGCCAGTCGAAGAAGTCGCAGGCCAGGTCGGTGTCGTCGCGGGCGGTGCGCAGCGCGGCCGGCCAGCTGTCGACCGGCACGTCGACGGTGGCCCGCGCGTAGCGGCCGCCACCTGCGGAGACCGTGGCGGGGACGTCGTGTGCTGGCTCCGGCTGCCCCGCGCCGAGCAGGGTGACCAGTCGGGCGCCGATCTCCTCCGGGGTCATGCCACTGATCCTAAGGGTGTGGGAGGGGCGGAACCCGGCCCGACTTTCGCGGTGTAGGTCCCGCCGGCCGGGGAACTCTCTGCCGTATGCGCGCATTGACTGTCACCCCGGGCAAGGCCGATTCGCTGCGGCTCGTCGACGACGCGCCGGAGCCGTCGCGCGACGAGGGCGAGATGCTGGTCGAGGCGGTCGCGGTCGGCATCTGCGGTACGGATGCGGAGATCCTCGCCGGTGACTACGGTGAGCCGCCGGCCGGGCGGGACACGCTGGTGCTCGGCCACGAGTCGCTGGGGCGGGTGATCGAGGACCCGACCGGCGCGATGCAGCCGGGTGACCTGGTGGCCGGGATCGTCCGGCACGCCGATCCGGTGCCGTGCCGGTACTGTGCGGCCGGCGAGTGGGATCTGTGCAGCAACGGACGCTACACCGAGTGCGGGATCAAGGGCGTCGACGGGTTCGCCCGGCAGCGGTGGCGGGTCCCATCGGAGTACGCCGTACCGCTGCGGCCGGAGCTGGGGCTGGCCGGGGTGCTGCTGGAGCCGACCAGCGTGGTCGCCAAGGCGTGGGACCACGTCGACCGGATCGGCGCGCGGGGCTTCTGGGCACCACAGCGGGTGCTGGTCACCGGCTCCGGGCCGATCGGGTTGCTGGCCGCGCTGCTGAGCGTGCAGCGCGGCCTGGAGACGCACGTGTTGGCGCGCGGCACGTCCGGGCCGAAGCCGGAGCTGGCCCGCCGGCTGGGTGCGACCTACCACGCGGTGCCGGTCGCGGAGCTGGACTTCGACCCGGACATCATCATCGAGTGCACCGGCGCGCCGCCGGTGGTACGCGAGGTGTTCAACAGGCTGGCCCCGAACGGCATCGGCTGCCTGACCGGGATCAACGCCAGCGCGCACCACGTCGAGCTGGACCTCAACGAGCTGAACCGCTGCCTGGTGTTGAAGAACAACGTCATCTTCGGCACGGTCAACGCCAACCGGCGGCACTGGCAGCAGGCGGCCGACGCGCTGGCCCACGCCGACCACGACTGGCTGATGGACATGATCACCCACCGGTACGGTCTGGACGACTACGAGAAGGCGTACGCCGAGCAGAGCGGGATCAAGACGGTCATCGAGTTCTGACCGTTTCGACCCCTCAGACCCAGGGCAGTTGGCCGTTGCGGAACAGGTCGACGAAGATCCGGTGGTCGGTGCGGGCGCGGGCCCCGTACCGGTGGGCGAAGTCGACCAGGCCCGCGACGAACCCGGCCTCGTCGGCGTCGACGGCCGCGACGATCGCCTCCTCGGTGGAAAAGTCGACCAGGTCGTGGCTGGACTCGTCGTCGGCGACCGAGTGCATCCGGGCCACCGAGTGGGCCAGGTCGGCGACCACACCGGTCAGCTCGGCCAGCTCGTTGACGTCGGCCCAGTCGAGATCGGCGGCGTACGGCGACACCTCGGCGACCAGCTGGCCGACGCCGCCCAGCTCGGTGAAGCCCAGCCACGGGTCGGCGTGCGCCTGCAACGCCCGCTGCGACTCGGCCGTCCGGTGGCCCTGATGCTGGAAGTAGGACCGGATGCCGTCGTCGTCGACGTGCCGGGCGACCGCCGGCACCTGGGCCTGCTTCATGTAGACGATGACGTCGTTCTCCAACGCCTGGGTGTGGCCTTCGAGCAGGATGCTGTACGACGGCAGCCCGGCCGAGCCGATGCCGACACCCTTGCGCAGCACGATGTCCTTGATCTGCGCGGCGACCGCCCGGCCGCCGCCGGCCCGCTGCGGCAACGTGGCCAGGTAGTCGTCGAACGCGGCAACCACTGCGGCCCGGGTCTCGTCGTCGACCTCGTACACCCCGTCGCGGACGATGAACCGCCGCTCGTAGTCGTTGATCGTGGTCAGGTTCTCCAGCAGGGCGACCCGGGTGTTGAGCCGGGCCTCCTGCAGCACGTGCCGCAGCACGCCGGTGGCGTTGGCGAGGGTGATCGAGCCGATCGCCTCCTCACCACCGGCCACGATGGCCCGCAGCTCGGTCAGGTACGCGGTGGCGAACCGGCGGACCAGGGTGCCGATGACGTCGTCGGAGAGCGCCTTGGCGTAGCCGATCAGGGCCAGGCTGGCGGCGAAGCGGCGCAGGTCCCAGAGGAACGGGCCGACGTACGCCTCGTCGAAGTCGTTGACGTTGAAGACCAGCTCGCCGGAGCCGTTCATGTAGGTGCCGAAGTTCTCGGCGTGCAGGTCACCGTGGATCCAGACCCGGCTGGTCCGCTTGTCGCAGAAGCTGTCGTCGTTGAACGGGCCGTCGGGCTCGGTCTGGTCGGCGTAGAACAGGCAGGCGCTGCCCCGGTAGAACGCGAACGGGCTGGCGGCCATCTTGCGGAACTTGCGCCGGAAGGCGGCCGGGTCGATGGCCATCAGTTCACCGAACTCGGCGGTCAGGATGTCGACGATCTGCGTCGCGCGCTGAGAATCACTCACGTCCGGGCAGGCTATCGCGCTCCGGCAAGGAGCGTGCTAAGCGCCGGGTCAGGATCAGCTCAAGGAACCATTCGTTGTTGAGACCGGTCGATATCTGACAGAGTTCGAAGGAGTCGGGAGGATGATTCTGCCGGCAAGATGCCGGCGAGCTCGGTCATCGTCTATATCGGAGGCTGTGGTGGCAGGATCGTGGGCAAGGCTCAGTTCCCTCGTCGGGGTCATGCTCGTAGTTGCGGGCACAGTCGGCTGTGGGGTTGATGAGGCGGCCAACATCGATGTGCAGCTGTGGGTCAGCGTCTGCGCTGACGGCGGCGGCGGCGACTGTTTCGCGCTGGGAGTTCCGGATGCGAAAGTGTCGTTGGTGGACCCAGGAGGTCAGGTCCTGGCGACGGGAAGGTCGGACGCCGCCGGAAAGGCTCTGCTGCCGAGAAATGATGCGACCGGCGAGGTGCGCATCATCGCGGTTTCGCCACTAATTGAAGGAGGGCGCAAGGAGTCGCCGCTGGTGCTGCCGGACGAGGGCGGGGCCAATACTACGATTGGTGCCGGCAGGACCTACTCCCCGGCAGGTGATTGAGACGCTGGGGTAGACGGCTCGACGGCTCAGCTCGGCCGGCGGACCACCGGTGTGGTGAGGGCGTCGACGCTGCGGGGCCGGGCAGGCTGCGAGCCGGGTCCCGGGTTGTCTGGGCCGGTGGCCGGGTCGGCGGCCAGGTCCACCGGGGAGACGAGCGGGTCGGGCCGGGGTACGCCGCCGATGCCGGAGCGCTCGGCGGCAATCTTCTCCTGCAGGCGCAGGATGCCGTGCAGCAGCGCTTCGGGCCGGGGCGGGCAGCCGGGCACGTACACGTCGACGGGGATCAGCTGGTCGACGCCCTTGGTCACCGAGTACGAGTCCCAGTACGGGCCGCCGCAGTTGGAGCAGGCACCGAACGAGATGACGTACTTCGGCTCGGGCATCTGGTCGTAGAGCCGCTTGATCGCCGGCGCCATCTTGTCGGTGACGGTGCCGGAGACGACCATCAGGTCCGCCTGGCGCGGCCCGTGGGCGAACGGGATGACGCCGAGCCGGATGAAGTCGTGCCGGCCCATGCTGGTGGCGATGAACTCGATCGCGCAGCAGGCCAGGCCGAAGTTGAACACCCACAGCGAGTAGCGGCGACCCCAGTTCAGCACGAACCGGATCGGCTCACCGAGCACCGCCGGCAACTGCACCACCCGCCACCCCCTCGGCTCTGCTCCGCGTACGCGCCACCCAGTCAACCACACCACCTGCCCCGAGCCCGCGCATTCCGTCGGGCCACGTCCACAGGCGACAGGATAGTGGGCCACGGCGAGGCGTAGTCGTACCGTAACCTTATGGCAGATCGACCCTGACGATCGGCTGGCCCGACAAGGGTCAATTCTCTCCCCGCCACTCCCCCTGGACCGGTGAGCATCGTTGAGCAGGCAAGCCTCCCCGCTAGCCACGCACGCGAACCTCGGTAGCCTCCTGTCACCTGCTGCCCTCGCAACTACAGTCGGCGGCATCTCCTGGAGGCAGAAGCCCGGCCTCGACAAGGAGGGCCTGGTCCAGGTCCGGATCGCCATCAAGCACCTTGCGCCGTGCGTCCTGCGGATGACGGTCCATCCGCTACGACCGAGCGAGCCCTTCCTTCAGTACCTCGTCGGCGCTGGTCGTGACGGCTTCTCGGCTCGGCGGCTGTGCGTCAACCACACGCACCGGCCCATCGAGGGCACCCACAAGCACCGGACGGAGCCGGCGATAGGCGACGAAGTGGCGTACAAGCCCACGGACATCCCCGAGGTGCCGTTGGCGCCCCGGGTCGCTCCAGGCGTCCACCGTGCGATATTTGAAGCGTTCGCGGCGGAGTGCTTCGTTGAACTGGGTAGTGACTTCACCTGGGTAGAGCCGTGATGGGGGTGGCGATGAACAGCGAGACCGTCGTAGGCGCGATCTTGCGGGCGGTCAACGACCAGAGCATCACCCAGCCATACGGCGACGGCCTGCTCATCGATCTGCCGCTCACCTACGGCGACGGCGACGCGGTGCGTCTGCTCGTCGAACCGCTTGGCGACGGCTACCGCGTCTCCGACCGGGCCACGGCGACCACCCTGCTGTCGATGGCTGGTGTCAACTTCGACCACGGCCGCCCTGCGGAAGCGATCGCTGAAGCAGCCCGCCTGTCCGGGCTGAACGGCTTCGACGCCGTGCCCGGCGAGTTGGCCACCTACGGCTCCAGGGAGGCGTTGGGCGAGCTGGTGCTCGCCGTGGCGCAGGCGTCGATGCGGGTGGACCAGCTGCGATGGCTGGCGGTGAAGCAGCCGCCGGTGCGCTTCCCGGACAGAGTCGTCACCCGCATCAAGGCGTGGGCTACCAACGACGGTCGACAGGTGCGGCGCGAGGCACCGGTACGACTGACCTCAGGTCGGCAGCGGCCCGTCACCGTGCAGGTGTCGTCCGCCAACAAAGCCGCGTACGTGCAGGCGGTGAGCGGACGCGACCAGGAGCAGGCCGCCGAGCGCTGCTACCACATCTTCAGCCTCTCCGAGGTGCCCAAACAGCAGCGCATCGCAGCCCTCGACGGGTCACAAGACGACTGGTCGCCGGCCATCGTCCGCGAGCTGGAGTCGGTGAGCGACGTGGAGTTCTTCGCCGCCCCCCACAAGCTGGAGCAGCGCATCGACATCGTCGTGCCGCCCCCGCACGCACCGCTACTGACCTGACCACGGTCGTCGGACCACCATCAGCTCGTCACGTGCCCGGGTCGCCGCGACGTAGCGCAGCGATCGGGCTCGCAGTTCCGCGTCGGCCCGGTCTGCGGGATCCAACGATTCCATCCTGGCGAGTTCGGCCGGCGACGGTTTGCCGAGCGCGAGTACGACCTTGGAGAATTCGGTGCCTTTGGCCCGGTGCATGGTCAGCACCGGCACTCGGCCTGCCGGCGGCCGGTCACGGTCGACGGCGCGGGCGTCGATGCCCTGGTCGGTGAGGGCGGTGACGACGCGGTCCCGGTGGAATCGGTCCTGGACGAGGACCGCGACCGTGTCGGGGGCGGCGCCTTCGTCGAGCCAGCGGCGCACAGTGCCGACGATCGCCGTCAGCTCGTCGGTGATGGAGTCTGCGGATTCCACGACCGGTGTCGGTCCGGTCCGAGCGGAGCGGTAGCCGGTGGCTTCACGGTCGCCGTCGAGGTCGACGAATTCGGCGCCGTCGAGGATGGCCAACGCGTACTTCAGGTTCTGGGCGGTGGTGCGGTAGTTGAGGGTCAGCCGGTGGGATCGGCCGACGACGGCGACGCCGTACCGGGACAGGACGGTGCGGGCGCCGTAGATGCGCTGGTGGGAGTCCTCTGCGATGAACATGTCGTCCGGTCCGGCGGCGACGAGGGCACGCAGCAGCTGCCAATGGGTCGGCGACAGGTCTTGACCCTCGTCGACCAGCACGTGGTCGGCGGGTCGGTCGGGCTGGCCGGTCAGGTGTGCGGCGGCGACCGCTGCGGCTTCGGCGAAGTCGAGACTGCCGTCGATGCGGCTCTGTGCCCGGTACGCGGCGATCAGGTCCCACACCGCCGCGCGCTTGGCGCGGTCGAGTGCCACGCCTCGGCCGGGGCGGCGGACCCGCAGGTAGCCGGCCTCGTCGTGGATCTTGTTGGGCAGTACGACGTGGGCGTACTCGGTGGCGAGGAAGGTCTCGTTGGCCAGCTCTGGTGGCAGCGTCGTCCCGGTCGATTCGATCGTTTCCCGCCAGCGGGTGCCGGCTGTCCTGGCGACCGGGGTGGACCGTTCTTCGCCGAGCACGTCCCGCATGGCGGCGGTGAGCCCACCGCCGGCGCCGCGCAGCACGGCGGCGGCCAGCGCGTCGACTCCGGCCACGTACACGCCGGGCTGGCCGAGCGTCTTGGTCTGCGGCACCTGGGGGTCGAGTTGGGTGAGGTTGTCGCCGAGGGCTTCGGCGAGGTTGGTGGTGAAGGTGGTCAGCACGATCCGCGCCTGCGGGTTACGCCGGGCCAGCGAGCGGGCGCGGTGGACGAGGACGACGGTCTTGCCGGTGCCGGCGCCCCCGGAGACCCGGTACGGGCCGTTGTAGCGGCGTTCGACGTACCGGCGCTGCTCGGGGTGCAGGAAGATCCGCCAGGCGCCGAAGTCGCCGTCTTCGATGACGCGGCGCAGCTCCTCCTGGTCGCCGATGAAGGCGTACTGGAGCGCGGCTGCCGGGCGCTTGAGTGACTGCAGCACGTCGGCGTCGGCGTCGGCGGCCGGGTCGGTTTTCTCCAGTTGCATCCGGGCGACGATCGCGTCGACGGTGTCGCCGGCGGCGAGGTCGACGAGGATGGTGCCGACCCAGCCGTCGTGGCGCTGTGCCAGGTCGAGCACGGCGTCCTCGTCGACTGCGGCCATCGCGTCGGCGACGACGTCGGCGGGCAGGCCGAGGACCTCGATCAGGTCCGTCTGGTCGTGGCCGAGCCGCAGCAGCAGCGGTTTGGCGACGGGCCGGACCGGCGGCGGAGGTGGAGGCGGGGGCGGCGTGGGGTCGATCTCCTCGATCTGCGGCAGGCCGTTGATCGGGTTGACCTTCAGCCGTACGCGCCCGGCGACGGCGATCGCGTCGTCGTGTGGCCAGATGCCGTGGATGACGTAGTGCGTTTCGCCGTCTCCGTCGAGGCGGAACATGACTGCCCGCCAGAATTCGTCGACCCGCCCGGTGCGTACCCGGGGGTCGGCGGATTTCTGGATCGGTTCCACGTGCAGGCCGGGCGTGGCGTCGTCGGTGCCGAGCTTCTGCAGGAAGGCCATGGCCTTGCCGCGCACGGAGCCGTCGATTTTGTTGGCGAGCTTGCCCATGATGATCGTCGGCATCAGCGTTCTCCGGCGGGGTCGAGGACGTGGGTGCGGGTGACGGTTTCGGCGACGAGTTCGGGGGTGGGCTCGACGAGTCGCCAGCCCGCTTCGGCCAGGTCGGCGCGATCCTGCGCGGACATTTGGGCGAAGGCGACGGCCACCCGCAGGGTGGGCCAGGACAGGTCGAGCGGGATGCCGTCGGGGCCTTCCGCGCCGACCACTGGCGGGGCGATTCCGTCGTGCGCGGCGAGCGCGGCGACGAGTCGTCGTTCCTCGCCGGGCGCGGCGGCGTCGTAGACGTCTGCCCAGGCGCCGACCGGGCGCCCGAGTACGGTTCCGGTCTGCTCGTCGGCGGGGTCGCCGACGGCGGTGCGGACGAGGCTCGTGGTGGTCACGACGGTCGGCCAGTCCCGCAGGGCCAGCGCGTTGGACAACCGCAGCCATGCTCGCCACGCGTCGGCGTGGGCGTCGTCGAGTGCTTCGTCGCGGTCGTCGAGGACCACGGCGACCTTGACGAGCATGTCGCTGGGCATCTCCACGACGACCGCGAGTGCTCCTCGGCGGTTCAGGTAGAGCTTTCGCTCGCCGACTGGCAGGTGCTCGTCGAGCAGGGCGGCACGGGCCAACTCTTCGGGGGTGACCGGGTCGGCGACAGGCACCACTTGCGCCCCGGCCGACAGGAACATCGGTACGGCGCGGGCGACGGACCGGACCGCAGCCGGTTGGGGGTTCGACACCCAGTCGACGAGCCAGTCGACGGGTCCTCGGCCAAGGCTGCGGTACGCCTCTGGTGGCGCCTGCAGCTGCGGAATGTTCATCAGGTTGCCGGCCATGTCGGGGTTGTACCACCAGGGCGGGGCGGCGCCCTGGTCGCCGGGTTCGACGTCGGCGATGGTGGCGGCGAGCACCACGAATCCGGCGTCGCGCAGGTTGGCCCGTTTCGCGGCGTCGTCGGCGAGCCGGTTCGCGGCAGCGGTGGCGTGGTACGCCCGCCCGTCGGTGAAGATGGCGACCGCGGGCACGTTCATGTCGTTGGTTTCCAGCAGGAAGTCGGGCCGGGAGTCGACGACGTTGGCTTGCGGGGTGAGGGTCCACTGCCGGTGCATGCCGGGCAGGGTGAACCGCACGACGTTGCCGGTCGGCCCGGGTGCTTCGGAGACGGCGGCGCCGGCTCGCCGCAGCCGGCCGACGAAGATTCGGTGGAAGGCGCGTTCCAGATGCGACTCGGGCTCCTCGTGCGGTGCCACCTCGGTCACGGTCCAGGTCGTCCCTTCTGCGGTTTCGGCGTCGGGCGCGAGCCCGAGCAGGGCACGCAGGTGCCGTTCGGCCGATGCCCGGGAGACTCGCCGCACGGCCCCGGGGTCGGTGAACGGCAGGAGGCAGCGGTGGCAGGCGAGCCGGTCTTCGTGGCGGCACTCGCAGTCACGGACCCGGTCCCAGGCGAGGACGAGCAGTTCGCGTAGCCGCTCGGGGGTTGCGGTTTCGGCGAGGTAGCCGGTGCCGGCGGGTACCGCGTCGTGCAGCAGGATCGCGTCGTGGTTGTCGGTGCCGTCGGTGAGGGTGGGGTCGACGACGTGTTCGACCCGGATGTGGTCTGGGTGGCCGCCCATCTGTTCCCGGAGCCCGAGCAGCAGCGCGGCGGAGAGGCTGGGCACGGCGAAGTCGTCGCCGATGCTGACCGCGTGCGGCAGCCGGATCAGCAACCCTTGGGTACGCAGCGTCCGGGACAGCGCGATGGTGCTGGTCTTCTCGGTGGGCGACATCCGATGTGGGCACCACGGCCGGTGCTCGTGCGGCCGGTTGCGGCCGGTTTCGGTGTCTTTCTTGCCGCAGCCGGAGCAGACGCGAAACAGGTTCCCCTGCCGGTCTTCGCCGGCGATCGTGCGGGTGGTGCCGTGGCCGCGTAGTCCCAGGTTGATCCAGCGCAAGTCGACGACACGCAGATAGGTGCAGCCGAGCCCGGTGCCTTCGACGAACCAGCGGCGGGCGACGTTCGCCGGGTCGACGTCGGCGGCGGCGACGACCAGAAACCCGGTGCGGGTTCGATCGTCCTTGCGGTCGGAGATGGCGGCTTCGTCGCGGCGTACTTCGGCGGAGACCCGGGTCAGCTCGACCACGTCGAGTCGTTGCCCGGTGTCGCCGATGCCGGTGCTGCCGCAGCGTGGGCAGGCCGGGACCGGCACTTCGCGGCCGGTCGGCGCGACGTCGACGGCGTACCCGCAGGCGGGGCAGAACGCCCATTTGCGGATCGCCGAGCCGTCCATGCCGAGGTCGACGGCGTCGATGTCGATTTCCCAGCCACGGGCGTAGAAGGTGGCGCCGGGGGCGAACTCGCTGAGCGCCTGCGCGGAGCCGCGCGCGAAGTGCGCCCGGTCGTAGGTGTACGTGTGAGTATCCGGATCCATCCAGGACAGACCGACGTCGAGAGTCACGGTGTCGTCGAGCAGCGTGTAGTTGGGCAGCAGTCCGTACTCTTCGAGGACGCTGATCCAGTAGCCGCCGCGCAGGTCGGCCAGCTGTCCGCCGGTCAGTCCGAGGGCGGATGTGGCCGACCGCAACGCCTGCTTGTCGTCGTCGGTGGCGGCCGGCGACGCGGTCTTCGCTTCGAGTTCAGGTAGCAGCTCGGTGATCTTCGTCCGTCGGCGTTCCAGCGTTTCGACGTTGTCCCGCCAGCGGCGGCTAGCGTCCTGCACGTGTGCGGCGAAGCCGCTGGTCCGTGGCCCGCTGACCGGCCGCAGCCAGTCGCGCAGTCGCTCGACGACGTCGTCGGGCAGGTCGAAGGTGGCCACGAATCGGGGCAGCTGTTCGTCGGCGCTGGTCTCGGCGTGCGACACCAGGTCACCGAGGAAGGTGCCCGGGTTGGTCGAGGCGATCGCCCCGACGGCGGTCCTCGGGTGGCGGCGGCCGACGTCGCGGGCGAAACCGTCGGCCAGGTAAGCGGTGTACTGGCGGCGCAGGATCTCCTCCGCTGCCAGGTAGGTCGCTGGCGGCCGCACCTCTCCGTCGATGACCGACAGCGGGTCGCCGAGTTTCGGCAGGTGCTCGCCGCGCCCGGTGACGAAGGCCAGGTTGAGCGCGTTGCCGGTGAGCCGGCCGGCGCGGCCGACTCGCTGCAGGTAGGAGGCGACGGTGCGGGGCAGCGACGCGAGGAGCACCGCCGACAGGTCGCCGATGTCGATACCCATCTCCAGGGTGGGGGTGGCGACGAGGACGTTCGGTGCCTGTGGGCTGGTCGCGGCGTCGCGGAATCCGTCTTCGTACGCCAGGCGGGTCTTGTCGTCGAGCAGGCTGGTGTGTTCCCGGGAGACGACTCGGCGCATGTCCGGGGAGGCGTACAGCCGTCGGTAGAAGTTGTCTTTCAGCCGGTCGGGCTGCAGATGCCCACGGCAGCGCACGTGCAGGCAGGGTGCGCCGGTGAGCTGGGCGACGACGTCAACGGTGCCCGGGGTTACGGCCCGGCAGGTGTCGCAGACCAGCAGGTGCCGGCCGGCGGCCAGGTCGGCTTCGTCGACGGGCGCGACGACGACCGCAGACGGGGGGATCCCGTAGACGGTGGCACCGGATTCGCTGGTCGTCGTGGTGAGGATCCCGTCGCGGGCGAGCCGGTCGAGCAGCTGCCGGGCGAGCCGGCCGCCGTCGAGCGGGGAGACGTCGAGCACCCGGGACGTCCACCGGGCGTACCAGGATTGTGGGGTGGTCACCGGGTCCAGTCCGCTGTTGGCCGGTCCCGCGCCGCCGCCGACCCTCGGGTACGCGGGCCGGGGCCGGTTTCGGGGGAACGCCGGCATGCCGTCGCTGCGGGGGCGCCCACCCCAGATCGACCAGTCGCGGCCGTCTTCGGCCCGGTAGTGGTCGAACCACGGGTGGTCGATGGCGCCTTGCGCGCGCATCCGGTCCAGCAGGCCGCGGACCCACCGCACCAGCGTCGCGTCGTCGGGACCGGTCGAGCCGAGCGCGGCCTGCCAGGACGTGCCGTCGAGCACGGCGCGGGCCGTCCCGGCCATCCGGGCGGGTTCACCGGCGGTGACCTCGACGGCGACCGCGCCGGTGAGTTCCAGGGTCCGGCCGGTGCGGGAGTTGAGCCCGAACTCCAGCGCGGCGTCGAGCGCGAGCCGTTTACGCACCCGGGCCTGCACCTTCGCGGGCACCGCACGCAGCTTCCCGGCCTGCCAGAACTGCACGAAGGACTCCCGGTCGGCGCAGTCCGGGGCGAGGACCCGGTAGCGCGCGAACGGGTCGTCGCCGGCTTGCCGGATCACTTCCTCGACGAGTGCGTCGAGGGTCAGCTCCCCGTCGGCGACGGCGTGCCGCAGCACGGACCGCAGCGTCAATGTGTGCGACCTGGCCTGGACGAACCCGGCCCGGTGCGCGGCGTCCTGCACCGAGTCGGTGAAGACCAGCGCCTTCTTCTCCCGGGCGTCGAGGGTCGGCGAGCCGAACAGCGTCGACAGCGACACCGACAGCAGCGTGGCGACCGCGCTGCCGAGGAACCGGGTGCCGTCTTCCTGCCCACACGATGGGCAGGTGTCCTTGCGGCTCTGCTGGTCGGCGTCGGTGCCGAGGTTGGTGAGCACCGGCAGGATCCAGCCGTCGCGCAGCTCCGGGTCGTCGTCGGCGACGCTGGTGAGCAGTTCCCGGCTGCGGATCGAGAACCACACCAGTCCGTCGATGGGCTCGCCGCTGTCGATGCTGGCGGCGGCTTCGGCCGGCGCGTACAGCAGTGGCCGGAACCGGCCCTCCTTGACGGCATGGTCGCGGCGGATGTAGTCGTCTTCCGGGGTGAGGCTGTTGCCGACCGGGGCGAGGCCGATCCCCCAGCCGGATCTGCCGCAGTGCCGGCAGAAGATCGCCGGGAAGGACGGCCGGGTGTCTTCGGCGTCGCCGCCGGGGACCGGCGGGCCGTCGTCGCTCCACCGGAACCGCGCGGCGGTGGCGGCGGCCCGGTCGATGCGGGTCAGCTCCCGGATCCACAGGTGCACGTCCACGGCGAGCGCATCACGGCCGGCGACCGCTCGGACGTGCCCGAGCGCGGCGATCACGTGCGTCAGCACCGCCTGGGCGCGGGCGGGGTGGCCGACGCCGAAGACCCGTTCGGCGAGGGCGTCCAGGGCGACGGCATGTTCGGCTTCGCGGGCCAGGGTGTGCACCAGCGGATGCGCCTGGCAGAGCGCGAGCAGCAGGTGCGGATCGGCACCAGCGAACCGCTCCGGTTCGACGCCGTAGAGCTGGCTGAGGACGACGTGGGCGAGTTGCTCGCCGGTCGGGTCGTGGCCGAGGTCGGCGACGGCGTCCAGCACGGCCGTCACGTCCAGCGTGCTCACATCGACCGGGACCAGGTTGGCGGCGGCGATTTGGTCGGCCGCTCCGGCGGCCCACTCGTCGAGGTCGAGCCGGGTCTCGGTGACGATCGAGTCGGCGTCGAACCGTTCACCGAACACGGTGTGGGCGAAGTCCAGCATCACCAGCGGGTCACCCTTGTCACCGAGGGTCGCCGACGTCGCCACCGGGGTCGCCAACCCCAGCGGCCGGCTGCGCGCGGCGTCGTCGATGGTTGGGTCGTCGTCGCGCCAGTGGCTCTTGAGGGCCAGGCCGAGCCGGCGCAGCAGCATCGCCACGTCGGTGCCTTGCGCGCCGTCGTAGGTGTGAAATTCGTCGAGTACGAGGTACCGCAGGCTGGTCGCCGACTGCCCCCACAGCTCCTGGTCCTCGACTCGCAGCAGCAGCTGGTCGAGCATCTTGTAGTTGGTCAGCAGGATGTCCGGCGCGGTGTCCCGGATGATCTCCCGGTCGGTGATCAGCCCGTCGGCGCTCACCGCCGGCCGGGTCTCCCCGGCCTGCCCGGTGTAGAGCGCGGCGGTCACCTCGGCCAGGTCGGGCTGCTCGACGAGCAGCTTCGTCAACCGGGCCGCCTGGTCGTTGGCGAGGGCGTTCATCGGGTAGAGGATCAACGCCTTGATGCCGGTCACCCCGTCGTGGCGGGCTCTCAGCACGTGGTCCAGGATCGGCGCCAGGAACGCCTCGGTCTTGCCGGAGCCGGTGCCGGTGGTGACCAGGGTCGGCAGCGGCCGGCGCGGCTGCCCGCCGGCCACCGAGGCGAGTCGGGCGAACGCGGCGGCCTGATGCCCGTACGGCGGCGGGAAGCCTTCGTACCATTCGAGGGTGTCCCGCCAGCCGGCGTCGGCGGGGCGGAACGGCAGTCGCAGCCGCACGTACGGGCCTTTGAACATGCCGGTGTCCGGGTCGGACAGGAAACGGTCCAGGCCGTCGCGGGCGTCGCCGTCGGTGAGCCCGAACGTCGTCGTCAGGTAGTCGACGAGGCTGTGCCGGATCCGGTCCGCCTGGTGAGTGGGGAGCAGCTCGCTCACGTGCGCTCCCGCAGCAGCTGCTGGAAGTGGGCGTACGCCTCCCGCATGTCCGCCTCCCGGTCCAGGGTCACGAACGGCAGCTCGTACGTGTACGTGCTGCCCGCCTGGTTGGTCGCGGTCCGCTCCTCCTCGGTGATCCGGTCACCCTTGGCCCGCCAACTAACGAGCACTCGGTTAGGCACCAGGCGTCCATTCAGGTCGTAAATATAAACATTCTTATCAAATCCACGCAAGACCGCAAATTGTGTTCGATATATCGAACACAGTTCGTCAGCGGCCACGCCGAGCACCAAGGCAACCAGCGCGTCGATTTCCACGAGCGCCTGCCTTCGATCAGAGGCAATCCGAAGCGGCGTATCCATCGTCCACTTTGGGCCGACCTGCCCGATCGAGGCCCTCCGTCGATGCTCAAATCCGCCGGCCCATGCATCATGGGAAAACTCAACATCGAAGCAACGATCCCAGAGATCAGCGTAGGCATCAGTAACTGCATTTAGTCGCAGAACTCGCAAGAGGAGAGCATTGTCCAACAGAGAGGACTCACCCCAGAATAGCCGCGATATTGCACCTGCCCGAATCGTGGACTTAGGTGCAATCTTGACACAAAAATCTGCAATAAGCGACGAAAGATAGCCCGCAGCGATAACCAAGTCACGCCCATCACCACCCAGCAACCCCATGGAGAATACGCCGTCAACATGACTAGCGCCAGGGGGAATTATCCCCGGTATAAAAGTGCGTTCACTTTGATTAGACGCCATCGTACGCCAGGCAATACGGTAATGGTCCCGCGCAGGATCAGGGTGATCGATGTCACCCCAGTCAGTGTAGGCACAGTCGTAGTCGTAACGATCCCCGGATCGCCGGTAGGCCGTAGCCGGTATAGCGCCAGTCGAGATTGCCTCGAAATCCGTCAAAGACCAGTCTTGGTGGTGCAGTAGCGTCTTGTTAGGAGTCTTGTAGAGTGGCGTCGAAACGAAGAGGTGTGGCCCTTGCAGGATGACATCGTCCCAGGATCGAGGCACACTCCAACCAGACTCAAAGTAACCCTTAGAGCGATCGTTCTTTTCATGCCATCCAGACGAGAAACGAAAGCCATAGTCACCTATACGGCGCACACGGGAAAGCTTCGCCAAAACTCCAGCACTTGCACGATTTAGAGTGTATACCATGCGAGTATGCCGGACCGGCGATTGGCCATTTTCTAGGGCAGCATGCCAGTCGCGTAACGTGTCATCATCCACACTAGTAATGCGCGATCGATGCGGTCGCATATCCCAGCCACCTTCGTCATCTTTCAACGCAGGCTCAGTACCAAGACCGTCGTGCGCCAGCGATCGCAGAACCACGACAGGATGATATAGCCAACATGCCTGGACGAAGTTCGGCGCATCCCGGCGTCCGCCATACACCGATACACCGAAATGCTTATGATGCATGATATCAAAAAGCATCAACTCGTTGACGAAGTGCCAGTGACGACGAAGGCGGAGGTAGAGCTCAGATCGCAGAAAACCCGCCCTCTCGTCCGTAAAGTGTGATTCGAGATGAATGAGGCCAATCGCTCCACGAGCTGATCCATGGCGCCAGGATTGCTCCACAAAGCATCGATAAAGGTCCGGCTGGAGTCCTTTCAGATACGGATAGTATGGCGCCGACCCAACGAACTCCGCAGTACAGCAGACATCGACTACTCCATCGACAACTAGATCTCGAACACCAGGAAGGATTATGGTTTCCTTGCGCCGGTCACGGACCTCAATCTGTGTCGGTTTGACGGCAAGTTGCCACCACGGATCACCCTCGGCTAGCAGGGCAGGGATATCCACAATAGGGCGGACCCAGGGTGGGTTACCGGCTTGGAGGTCGAAGCCGCCGCGGGCGAAGACGGTGGCGAAGTCGAGGTTCCAGTGGAAGAAGCCTTGCTGGTCGGCAACCCGTTCACACACCACCAGCCATGGGTGTTTCCGCAGCGCGTCGGCCACGGGGAGGGCATTCGCGAAGCCGAGGTCGACCTTCTCACCCTCGTTCAGCTCGTCCCAGCTCGCGCTGGCAGCGAGCGTCTCACGCGGCAGGGAGGTCTTGCGCAGCTCGGGGCTGCGTCCAAGCAGCGCCTGCAAACCGGCGAGCCATTCCGTGACGGTGGGTGGCGCGACCTGCGCCCCGTCGACCGTGGTGATCTCGTCGGTGAGCGGCCAAAACCACAGCGCGGTCCAGGCGTCCATCACCCGGCGCAACCGCTGGTAGGCGCCATCGGGGTCGGCGAGAGCAGCCTCGATCTGCTCCCGCTGCACACCACCGCCGGCCGGCAGATCGCCTGCCTCCCAGACCGGGATCGCCCGGCGGATCTCCCGTTCGGCGATGCTCAGCCGGCGGTAAGCGATCTGCCAGAGCACCTCGACCCGGTGCGCCAACTCGACCAGGGTGTTGACCTGCTGCTGGCTGGGCTTCGACTTGACGCTGCTACGCCACGACTTGAGCCGCTTCGCGGCCTCGGGGGCGAGTGCAGCGGCTTCCTTGGCGTCGGCGGCGGCTCCCCAGCCGTCGGCAGGCAGCAGGAAGTGGTGGATGCCGCCGCTGGCGACGCGTTCGGCCTCCATGTCCTCGACCAGTGAGGTCAGCGGCAGGTCGGTCGGCACCGCGCCGAGCCACGACTTGTCGCTGACCTGGTTGCGTCGATAGACGGCCCGGCGGGCGCCGACGAGGGAGTTGCCGCGTCGCAGGTGCAGGCCGAACCACGGCGCGGCGAGACCTTCGACCATGGTGTCCAGCCAGAGCGAGATTTCGGCCAGCTCGACGGCGGTGGCGTTGAGGTCGACGCCGTAGACGTTGTGCAGCGCCAGGTACGCCTTGACTTCCTGAAGGCGACGCGGGTACTCGTCGGGGTCGATCCGGATGCCCAGCTCGGCTTGGCGGCGTTTGAGGTACTGGTCGGCGAGTTGCCGGACGGCTTCGATGGCGAAGGCACCGGAGCCGAGCGCCGGCTCGCAGACGGTCATCTCCAGGATTTCGGCGGCCTTGGTGGTGCGGCCGTCCTGGTCGAGCAGCTCCTCCAGGGCCTGGCCGACGGTGAAGCGGGTCAGCACCTCGGGGGTGTAGTAGGACGCGGACTGCTGGCGTTCACGACCGGCGAGCCGGAAGACGAACGAGCCCTCCGGGTGCAGCACCGGCTTCCGCTCGCCGGTCTGCGGGTCGGTGGTCTTCACGAAGTCGGCAGTGGATATGCCGTCCACCCGGTTGGTCGGCACCACCCAGGAGCCCTTGGACGAGTCGCCGTTCTTGGCGACCTCGTACAGGTCGGTTTCGGCGAAGAAGCCGGTGTAGGACATCAGCCCTTCGTAGACCGCACCGAGCTGGTTGATGCCCAGTTCGGCGTACGAGATGAAGCCTCGGTCCTTGCCGCGTGACTCCTTGCTGAGCAGCAGGTGGGTGAGGACCTGCTGCAGGGCGACGTTGCCCAGGCCGACGGCGTCGATGTGGGCGGTCGCTTCCGGGCGGAACAGGTCGGCGCGCAGGGCGTTGAAGGTCAGCCCTTCAGCGGCCAACGGTGCGTCGTCATCTTCGGCGTCGGTCTCCGGGGCGGCGACTGCGTCCGGCTGGTGCCCCTTGTCGACCAGGCGGAACAGCACACCGAGCGATTCGTAGAGGTGGGTGCCGCTGCGGGCGCGTGGGGTGGCCAACTCCACCTGGACCAGGTCCCGCAGTCGGTCCAGGCTGTAGCCCTGGTCGTATTCGCCGGCACCGACCGGCAGCACGCCCAACTCGGGGGACGCTTCGGCGTACAGCAGGAACAGGATGCGGTAGAGGAACCGCAGCGACTGCTTGGCCAGCGGCTGCGCTTCGCTGGCCGGCAGCGGTGGGAGGCCCTTGGCGCGGCGGCGGTCGACGACCTCGTTGGCGATGATCTCGATCGAGAGCCGGACACCGTCGCGCAGATCCTTGGAGACGCCGACGGTGTGCTTGACCGAGGCGGCGAGGATGTCGTGCCACCACAGTTTGCCGTCGGCGTCCGGGGCGATCGACTGGGCGGAGAGGCAGGTCAGCGCCCGGTCGATCTCCCCGCCCTTCTTGGTGTCGTTGCGTTCGCAGACGAGCTGCACGTCGACGGCGAGGTAGCGGCCTTCGGCCCAGCGTTCCCGCTCGGCGAGCAGCGCCCATCGGCCGGCGAGCACCAGGACCAGGTCGGGGGCGTCGTCGGCGACGAACAACGCGGACACCAACCGGGCGACGGACTTCAGCTCCTCGGTGTCCTCGGTGAGGCTCACCGGTTCGGGCAGCGTGGCCGCGTCGCGGGTCAGCAGTTCCTCGACGGCGGCCACCGGGCGGGCCGAGACGACGACCAGCGGCGCCCGGTCGGTGATGCCGGGTGAGGAGACCCGCAGCAGCGGCCCGTCGCGGTGCACGACCAGGCCGTGGCCGGTCAGTTCCAGCACGTCGATCAGTCGCTCGTGGACGGTGGCGGCGACGTCGTCAGCCGTACGGCCGTCTCGCAGGTCGACGCTGGCGGCCGGGTCGAGCAGCTCGGCCAGGGTCGCCAACTCGGTTTCCAGGGTCTGCCGGGCCTCAGTGAAGCGCGACCTCGGGGTCGGTCGGCCTTCCTTGGCTTCAGCGTCCCAAGTGTCGCGGCGCTTCTTGACCTCGGCGCGGAACGATTCGCCCTTGGCCTCAGTGGTGAAGTAGTGCTCCGAGATCCATCCTTCGCCGACGAGGATCGCGTCCGAGCCGCTCACCGCTTGCCACCTTCCATGTCGGGGACGACCAGCAGCAGCGGTCGTACGAGCTGTCGATCGGGCGCCATTGCCTGCACCATGTCGCGTTCCTGCTCGACGCTGGCCCGGCGCAGCTTGACGTCGCTGCGTTGGATGAGTGCGTCTGCTTCGACGTCCCAGCGGTCCAGCCGCTGCGACCACTGCTCGACCCGCTGGGCGACGTCCTTCTTTGCCGCCTCGAACACGGTGCGCAGGTGCCGTTCGGCTTCGTGCACCGCTGGGGCGACCAGGCGTTGCAGGTTCTCGACGTCGGCGACCGGGCCCGGGTTGTTGCGGGCCGCGCCCCAGCCGAGGGCGTGCAACGCGTCGCGGGCGGACTCATGCGGGGAGACCAGCGAGAACGACGGGTCGTCCGGCGAAGGGAACTCTGCGGTCAGCCAGGCCGCTGAGACGATCTGCCCACGCCGGTTGGTGAGCGTGCCGAGCAGCAGCACCGTGGGCGCGTCGACGGCGCCCCGGACGGCGAAGACCTCGTTGCGGCCGAGTGCCGCCAACGCCCGGTCCGACGCCCAGTCCAGCACCGGATGCAGTGGGCTGAGGAAGTGTGCGTCCGGCCAGGTCGAGTCGCTGTCGTCGCGCAACGCCGCCGCGAGCCGGTCCTTGCCTCGGGCCGCGGTGGTGGCCAACACGAGTCGTTCGGTGACCCGCCGGTCGGCGAGGTACGACTGTGGCAACACGTCGAGGCGCTGCGCGAGATCCGGTGGCGGGGTCAGCTCGACGGTGCCGAATGCGGCGTCGCGGCGCCAGCCGACGCCCCCGTTCTTCGTCGGGGCCGCCGGCTCGATGAACGCCTCCTGCAGCGCGTCCTCCAGGTAGGACACGTCGTCGGGGTAGAGGCCGGAGCCGAGATCGGCGACGTCGGCCACGGTGCCCGTCTGCTGCGGGGCCGGCGCGGCGGGGGCGTCGAAGAGCTGGTTGAACATCGCGGCCAGGTCGTTGCCGGTGGCAACCTTCTCGACCGGCCGTACGACGTCGTCGAGGGTCTTCTGTCCGGCGAGCACCGCGCGGATCTCGTTCTCCTCCCCCTTGACGTCGTAGCAGCCCATCAGCGAGGCGGCGTCACCGAGCGCGGTGTGCGCCTGGTCTTCCTTCTCCACCAACTTCGCGAGGATCCGTACGTCGCCGGCGAAGCGTTCGCTCGACGGGTCCAGCAGCAGCGCGGTGACCCGGGGTGGGTGCTTCTGCCCGTACCGGTCGATTCGGCCGTTGCGCTGCTCGATGCGGATCAGGCTCCACGGGATGTCGTAGTGGACCAGCTCGTGGCATTGCGCGTGCAGGTTGACACCTTCGGAGGCGACGTCGCCGGTGACGAGCACCCGTACCGCTGTCTTCTCTTGTTTGAAGGCCTCGACGATGCGCTGCTGCTCGTCGTCGGCGAGGCCGCCGTGCATGATCTCGACGGCGTCGGCGGGCAGCCCGAGGTCCTTCGGCAGGCTGCGATGCAGCCAGCGCAGCGTCTCCAGCCGTTCGGCGAAGACCACCGCGCGGGCCGGCGATCCCCGGCCGACGCCGGTCTCCTTCAGGTGGGCGACCAGGCGGGTATACTTCGCCGACGGCTGGCGCAGGGTCTGCTCGTTGAGCGCGGCGAGCCGCCGCAGCGCCTGACGCTCGACGTCGGCCCGGTCGTCGTGCCCGAGCCGACCGAGCCGGCCGTCGATGGTTTCCCGCAGCGCGGCCGGGGACGACAGGAAAGCCTTCGCGAGCGTCCACGGAAACAGCGACGCGTTCTGACCCGAGTACGGGCTGCCGCCCTTGCCCGGCCACAGCCAGACTTCCTCCAGCTCGCGGGCGACGGCGTCCTCGGCGGGCGTGGCCGGCACGAGCACGTTGTTGGGCTCCTGCCGTTTCGCCCAGTCCGCGCCGACGACCTGAGCGACCTCCGGGCTGTGCCGGTGTCGGCGAACCACCAACCGCCGCACCTCCTCGCGGTCGAGGGTGCCGTCGGGTGGCACCGCCGACGGGTCGAGCAGCCGCAGCAACTCGGCGAAGGAATCCGCCCGGCCGTTGTGCGGCGTCGCCGACGCGAGGATCAGGGCCTCCGCGTTGCGGGCGAGCAGCCGTGCCAGCCGGTTGTTCAGCGTCGCGGTGTTCGACAGGTTGTGCGACTCGTCGATGACCACCGCGTCCCACCGCTGCTTGCGCAGGCTGGCGACGTACCGATCGGATTTGAGCGTGTCGATCGAGATGATCGCCCGCTTGAAGTAGGTGAACGGGTTACGGGTCGCCGGCAGCTTCTGCCGCACCCGCTGGATTCCGGCGGAGTCCAGCCGGACGAACGGCAACGCGAAACGGGTCCACAGCTCGTGCTGCATCTGCTCCAGCACGTGCCGAGGCGTCACCACCAGGATCCGGTCACCGCGCCCCCGACGGACCAACTCCGACAAGATCATTCCGATTTCGAGGGTCTTGCCGAGGCCGACCGCGTCGGCGAGCAGGATCCGGGGTCGCAGGTTCTCCGGTGCCAGCGCCTTGCGTACCGCCGACTGCTGGTAGCTGAGCACGTCGGCCAGGCCACGGGTGGCGACCGACAACGCCCGGGTGCCGAGCGGTACGGCCGTCTTGCGGATCGTCGACTCCAGCCACAGCCGCGCGGTGCGGTAGCGCGGGCTGTCGTCGGCCACGACCGTGGCCTCCGCCGGCTCCAGCGGCGTGATCGTGTCGAGGGAGTCGTAGAACGAGGCGGTGGTGTCGCGGACCAGATCGCCGAGGCCCTGAACGTGCACCAACGTGCCGTCGGCGGTTTCCTCGGTCGCGACGACGAGCCACTCTTCGTCGCGGATCACGACGACCGACCCCGGCGCGATCGACCTGCGGACGTCTTGCTTCGATCCCGTCACAGGTGTTTTCTCCGTTTTCGAGTCGTTACAAATGAGACGTTCGCCGACAAGTCGCGTTGTCGCCAGTTCGCAAGCCTAACTGCCTGTGATCTAACGGAACGTCCCCGGATAGGTTGGAGAGATGGGCCGAAAGTCCCCCTTGCCCGTACCGCTCGATGCCGCCACGTCGGCCCGACTCCGCAGGCAACCCCGCACCTCGACCAAGCCCGAGCTGTTGCTGCGCCGCGAACTGCACCGCCGTGGGCTGCGCTTCCGCATCCACGACGGGCGGCTGCCGGGCCGGCCCGACGTGGTCTTCACCCGAGCGCGGCTGGCGGTCTTCGTCGACGGCTGCTTCTGGCACCGCTGCCCCGACCACGGCACCCTGCCGCGCAACAACCGGGACTGGTGGCAGGCCAAGCTCGACCGCAACGTCGCCCGGGACCGCGCGAAGGACGCGGCACTGGTCGACCTGGGCTGGACCGTGCTGCACGTGTGGGAGCACGAGGCGACCGCAGCCGCCGCCGACCGGGTCGAAGCGCAGTGGCGGCGGCTGCTGGCCGTTACTCCTCGGGCCGGATCCGCAGGTAGCCGCCCTGACCGAACAACACCCCCCGATCGAGGAAACGGTTGAAGAACCGGCACGACGGCTCACCCAGATGCACGCAGGCACTGCACGCCCCGCTGCCCCGATCGCAACCTGGGTCCAGCGGGCACCGGTGTTCCGCGTCGACGAAGGTGTGCATCAGGTCGTCGAGGTTGGACTCGAACACCGCCTGCATGCCGCCGAGCACGAAGTCGCCCTTGGCACCGGCGTACACGAAGAACGCCAAATGTCCAGGCAACAGGTACTCGCTGAGCGCATCGCGTTCGATGCCTGAAAAGACCGCTGTCTGGCGAATGAACCGGTGAGCGTAGGTGTGCACCAGCTTGAGAAGGTCGGTGCCGGGCGAGCCGTCGGACGGATCGTCGCGCTTCGACGGCACCACCGCCGACTCCAGCACCGCGACCCGCGCCGCAACCTCGTCCTGGTCTCCGGCCTTCCAGCCCGAAAGCTGGTGGCCGCGCCCGGAGAGCCAGGTCGCGACCCGCAGCGGATCCAGCCGGATCAGGAACGCCTCCGTCTCGGCGAGGTTGCCGTACAGCCGGTAGCCGCCCCTGTTACGGCGGAACGGGATCAACCGGCACTTCGCCGGGTCGTCGTCGCCACGGGTGTAGCCGTACATCGCGTTGAGCACCGGGAACCTGTCGACCAGGTCCAGTCCGGCCACGCCGGCCCGGGCCAGCGCCGCCGGGTAGCTGTCGCGGTAGCGCGTGGCGAGGGCGCCACCGACCCCCGATCCGCCCAACTTGGTCGTCGGCAATCGGCTCTCGGCCAGCGCCATCGCGATGTCGGCGGCTTCGCGTTCGGCTGTTTCGCGCCGATGTCCCGACAGTCGGTCGATCGGATGCTCACCCGGCTTGGCGAGCTGACCACCCTGCTCCGCCATCGCCGCCATCTGCTCGGCAAATGATGGGTCCATACCGTCGGCAATCAGCTTCTCCAGGAACTCATCCCGGGTCTGCTTCGACGACACGTCGGCAGGGCGGTCGGCGGTAAGCCCTTCGACGACCCAGACGAGCGCCTTGCGGGCGCCGCCGGCGAGCTTCAGGCCCTCCCGGTGCTCCGGCCGGGGCGGGTTGATGAGGACCGTGCCGCGCGGGGTGTAGACGGTGCGCGCTTTATGGACGTTCCACCGCATGGTGCCTGCGCCGCAGCCGCATGGCCGGTTGAAGCCGAGCCCTTTCATCGTCTGCTTGCCACAGGTGGGGCAGACGAAGCTGATGTCAGCCGCCTTGGCGCTCTTCGGGATAACGACTTTGACGTCGTCGTGCTCCTTGCAACGCGGGATCCACGGCTCCTCGATCGCGCCGCAGTCGTGGATCCCGACGAAGTGCAGCTGCCCCCACTTGCCGCGCTGCCCACACCTGCAGGCTTGCTCCTTTGATCTGCCGATCCGCTTGCAGACCCGGCACAGCCAGACCTTGGGATACCGTTCGACCGTGACGCCGCGGCGGTCGTCCAGCTCGACGACTTCGATTGGCACGTTGCGGTGCAGCTCGCCGCTCATCCCGTTGTCGTTGTCCTTGACCGCCCACGCGGCGATCTCCCCGAGCAGATGCCGGCGCACCAGATCGGTGTCGACCTCAATCGGGATGGGTGCCGACCATTCAGTGACCTGGTAGATGTCGCCACGCAAGTCGACCGTCTGCTCGGGCAGGAAGGTCCGCAGGATCTGGCTGCCGCTGCGAGAAGCGAGAGGCCTCATGAGGTCCGCCTGTCTTCGTGGATCGGGGCACTGGCCTCGACGTCGCGGAGGCTCATCATCGGAGGGCGGGGGCCGAGTTCACTGGTGTACTTGGCCCGAGTGCTCGGGTCTTGAAGGTCGGCGAACCAGTCTCGCAGCCACTGCTCGATCTGCTCGTGGTGCAGCGGGTCCGCCACGTCGTCGAACCCGAGCAGCGCCGCGACATCGGCGGCCTCGCCGGCGGGCGTCATGCCGGAGTCTCGGGCATATTCACGCAGCTTCTTTGGTGTGCTGAGTCGCTGCCGGCTCGCCGGCTCGCGGATCATCAGCGTTCGGGCGCCGACGACACCCGGAATCGTGAGATCCAGCACCCGCCGGCTACGTCGCGTGATCGGAATCGCGTCGACGAACCGATCGCCCTGTCGGACGTAGGGGCCGAAGTGCCGGAACGTCTGGGCATCCCGCTCCCGGCCGATCTTGTGTAGCACGTAGACCAGCCCGGGGTGCCGGCGGCCGACCCGGGCCGTGGTCTGGATGAACTCGGCGGTGGTCAGCGGCAGACCCAGCATCACCATCGTGTTCAGCCGGTCGACGTCGACGCCGTGCGAGAGCATCGAGCTGGCTGCGATCACGTGGATGCGGTCGTCGAAGTCTGGCTCCGGGTGGTCCAGCCGATCGAGGATCTCTCGCACCTCATCGAAGTCGGTCTGGCCGGTGAGCTGCTCGACGTTGATACCCGAGACGGTGTTGTTGCTGCCCAGGCTCCGCCCGGCGGCCTCCACGTCGTAGAGAGTCGTGCCGTACACGACGTCCGTGCCGTACAGGCTGACAAGGTCGTCGGCGTGCTGCGGGTCGATCCCGGCCTCCGCACAGATATTCACCGGGTCGTCCATGAAGTCACGGATGCAGCGCTGCAGCGTGTCCAAGGTCCGGTCGCTGACGTGCTCCAGCGTGACACCACGTGGAGCGACCGCCACGAACCGTCGCAGCGGCTTGTCGGTCGACATAGTCCAGAACGATTCCCCAGCACGCGGGCCGGGCTGCGGAAACACACGGCCACGCCGTTGGTAGAGCACGTCGACCTGGCGCTCGTAGCCGGTCAGCGTCGCGCTACTGGCCACGATCTTCGCCCGAGAGCCACACAACTTCTGCTGCAGGTGATCCAGCAGGCTCTCGTAGTGGGAATCGACCGCCCCGAGGCTGTCTCGCAGCAGGTGCAGCTCGTCCTGCAGCCGAAGTGACGGTCCGAACCGCTTCGCGTCCATCGGCAGGTCCCTGAGCGCAGGCCCGCCCTGGCAGTCCGGCACCAGGCACCCGTTGGGCGACGACGACCGCTGGGCATAGGTGAACCCGTGCCAGGGCACCTGGCACACCTTTTGCGGCGGACCAACCAGGCCGCGCATCGCCTGCTGCAAACCGATCGACGCCGCCTTGTCCAAGGTCCCGACGACGACCGTCGGCAGGAAGCGGAACACCTCCTGGTCGACCACGTACATCGGAAGCGGCCGACCAGCGTTCGGGCAGCCGGAGTTGGTGCAGCAGTGTTCGAGCATCCACCGTTTGCGGTCGAACCGCATCGTCAGCTTCTCCGCCCGGCAAAACGGGCAATGCAGCAAGACCTGGTACTTGTCCGGCATGCCAGGGCTATCAGGAGTGATCTCGTCCTTCTCCGTCTTCGGGACCACCTTGTTGGGCGTGCCCGCCTGACCGACAAGGAAGCCCAGGCTGAACTGAGTGCCTCCGACGTTCTCTTCGCGGCGGACCATCTCGGCACCGGCAAGCGCGTCGGCGAACCGCTGGGTCTGCTGCAAGCTGAGCAACCGCAGCGGGAACCGCGACCAGGCCGTCACACCCATCGTCTTGCCGGTCAGCCGGTCGAAGAAGGCCGCTGTGAGCAGCAGACCGAGATACGTCTCGGTCTTGCCACCACCGGTGGCGAACCAGACGGTGTCGACGTAATCGGCTTCCTCGTCCCTCTCGACGAGGAAGCGAACCGTAGCCAGCAGAAAGCCGATCTGGAACGGCCGCCACGTGTCGTATCCGCGCCCTTGGGCGCTGCGGGCGATCGCCTTGTTCATCAGTTGGAAGGCACGGCACAGCTCCGGTCGGGCGCGCAGCAGGTCGAGCCCGGTGCGGAGACGATCCAGCTCACCGAAGACCTCCCCAGCCGAGCGATCCGCTTCCGCCCGCATCGCTGGGGTCCAGCCTTCGGCCGCCTGCCGGGCGTCGAGCACCGACGGCGACCAGTGCGCCTCGTCGTACGCCGCCAGCGCGCCCACGAGCGCGGACAGCTGCGGGATCGGATCGGCTGCCAGGGTCGCGAACGACAGATCCGGCGGCGCTTCGGCACCGTTCCAGTACGTCGGCCGGAATGTCTGCACTGTCACCGTGTCGGTCGTACGGAAGACGTCGGGCGCCAACACCTCGACGCCGACGTTCACGCCGTAGGCGGGCACCTGGCGGTCGTACCGGAAGCTGTCGGGCAGCGCCTCCAGCTGAAACGGCACGGTCGGCAAGCCGCGCACTTCGATCTGCGTCTCGAACAGGTGGGAGTCGGCCAAGCCAGGCGCCTTGATCGGGCTGGTGTTGACCAGCTGCACGACCAGCTCGGTCTGCTTGTGCCAATCCTCGACGTCGACCTTGACCTTCGCCGACAACCCGGGTACGCCGACAGCGGCGAAAGCGTCCTCGAGCTGTTTCGATCCGGCCTCTGCGCCTCGGCTGTCGACTAACAGCGAGACGACCTCTTCGACCAGATCGCTCCGCCACCACCTGCCTCTCGGATCCGGGTCCTTCGGCTCGTCCTTGCCCCAGGCGCGTGCCCGCACCGTGACGGACATCGACCAGGGCGGCCCGCCGGCCGGACGCAGCCTGATCCCGATCGCACACGGATCCAGCCGCTCCGAACGGTCGTCGTTGAGTCCGTCCTTGACCTCGTCCTCGCAGGACAGCCGACCCAGCCAAAAGGTGCCGGACGGAGCGACCTCCAGTCGGTCCAGGCCGTCCCCGCGGCCTGCCGCGATCACCCGACGGTCGAGCCAGGCAACGAACGCCTCGCACGCCTGCTCCAAACTCTGAACTCCTGAGCTGGTCACGAAGCCAACCTCTCTGCCAAAGCACCGTAAGTTGCCGCTCGCGAATCATCGATGAGATATGAACGAAGGCTCTGCACGTCAGGGCTTTCCCTGAGCCTGGCCAGCGACTTCCCCAATAGCTGCCGAATGCGCTCTCGGGTGATATTGAAGTGTGCCCCGATCCGGTCGAGCGTTTCCTCTTCGCCGCCACCAATACCAAACCTGCGCCTGACTATCTCAACCTCCCGAGGCCGGAGAATATTTTTCACGGCCATGGCGATTTCGGCCTGGAAGACCGAGTGCATCACAATATCTGCCGGATCAGCCCGACCATCGCGCTCCCCATCGACTACCAAGACGTCGGAAAATCGAAAGTCGCCATCTTCTCCGATAAATTGATCGATGCTGCGAACTGGCTGCAACAGATCAAGGGCGGCCTGCGCCTGACCCGGCTCGAGCCCAGTGCGCTCACACATCTCCGACAGCGTCGGCTCGCGACCAAATTGGTCGGCCAGCTTCAGCTTGATTGCTCTGACGCTTCGCAACTTCTCGTACATGTGAACAGGAATGCGGATCGTTCTTCCACGGTCGCCGATTCCCCGATCAATCGCTTGCCTGATCCACCAGGACGCGTAGGTTGAGAACTTGAATCCCTTCGATCCGTCGAACTTGTCGGCCGCTCGCATCAAGCCAGTGTTGCCGTCCTGAATACGGTCGGCGAACTCGACACCGCAGCCTTCGTACTGCCTCTGCTTGGCTATGGAGACGACCAGACGCAGGTTGGCACAGACGAGTTCAGCGTGCGCCCGTCGACCCTCCACCATCTGTTCCCGCAACCGTTGTCGAAGCCCAGGGGTCATCTCTGTTTGGTCAGCATCGTCGAGTCGCTGCTGGGCAGCCACACCTTGCGAGATCGATGACCAAAGCTCCACCTCACGCACGGCGTTGATCAGCGGATAGCGGCCGATCTGCCGTAGGTACAGACGTACCGCATCCCCATCACCTAGAGCAACGGTAGCTTTCGACTTGGCTTGGATGGGCTGCGCGCCGGCTGCGACTGGCAGTTGGACGCCTGCCTCGACGAGCTGGTCCAGCAGGTCGGCGCGCTGCTCCGGAGTCAGCTTCCGGCGCGTGGCGACGAGCGACACCTCTTCGCGCGTCAGCTGTCTGCCCTTCCTCTCCCAGTCTCCCAGGAGATCGTCGAGCGCTCGCCCGACGACATCGCTGGCTGGTCGCGGAGCTGGCAGGGGTGGCTCGTCCGCGAACATCCAATCCAAGGCGTCGTCGTCGGTCGACATCTCGGCGAGGCCGACAGTCTCGACCGGTTCATGATCGAGATCAAGGTCGCCGGCAGCAGGTCCGTCCGGCTCTACACCGGCCGCCTGCTCCTCCGGGCTGCCGACCAGCCCGCTCAAAAGTGCATCCACGTCGTAGTGGCTGATCTGGTAGCGATTCGCAAAGTTGCCCACTAGATTGCGGGCTTGTTCAGCTTCGTGCTGGTCGAGGATCGCACGCAGCTCGTCTACGTGCGCCTTGTTTACGCCGGTCGATCGATGCTTCGTCCGTCGTACTGCCGACCGCGCCATCACCATGACGATTGCCTCCTCGATCACGAGTGGCACCATGATAGGTACGAACACCGACAACAAAACGATTCTCATACATATGTTCGAGTGTCGACGGAGGCCGTCGCCAACTCGAATGGCGGGCGGTTCGGCCTTCTCATGCAGGTAAGACCAGGTGCCACCCGCTGCGGCCCGCGCGTCGGCCGAGGCCGACCGAGACGAACGTACGAGATTCACAGTCGAAATCACGACGGTACGTCATCCAGCTGGCAAGTCGACCCGAGAATGTTCCGAACATCCTGGTCGGCACACAGTCCACTACGGATCTTGAGTCTGTCGAGGATCGGACGCAGCACCGCACAGGCGACGGCCCGGGGCGTACGCTTTCCTGGTTTGATCCACTAGGATCCCAGCATGGCCGCCCGACCTGTCAAGATCTCCGCCGTCGACCTGTTCTGCGGAGTCGGCGGGCTCTCCTACGGTCTGCGGCAAGCAGGCATCCACGTTGCCGCTGGGGTGGACGTCGACGACAGCTGCGACTACCCGTTCCGCACCAACATTGATGCGCCGTTCCACCGCCGCGACGTCCGTGAACTTACAGCCGACGAGCTCGCCGCGATGTGGCCAGGTAAGTCCGTCCGGGTCCTCGCCGGGTGCGCGCCATGCCAGCCCTTCTCCTCCTACCGTCGTGGCGTCGACACCTCGCAGGAGGCCCAGTGGCCCCTTGTCGACGAGATGCTCCGCTTGATCACGGGCACACGTCCCGAGATCGTCACAATGGAGAACGTGCCGCGGATCGTCAGCACCGCGATCTTTCACAAGTTCGTTGCCGGGCTGCGTGAGCTCGGCTACTCGGTCGATCACTCTTCGTGCTTCTGCCCCGCGTATGGGGTGCCGCAACGCCGGCGGCGCATGGTCCTGGTCGCTTCGTTGCTCGGCCCGATCGCGGTCCCAAAGGGCACGGTCACTAGCTCGGAGTACGCCACTGTCCGCCAGCGGATCGAGGGCCTCACTCCGGTCGAGCACGGGCAGACCGCAGCCGACGACCCGCTACACAAGTGCCGAACCCTCAGCAGCACAAACCTCGAGCGGATCAAGGAGTCCAAGCCTGGCGGCACCTGGGAGGACTGGGATGAAGAGCTACGGGCCCCCTGTCATCGCAAGGCGTCCGGATCGACCTTCCGGAACGTTTACGCCCGGATGGCATGGGACGAGCCCGCGCCGACGATCACCACACTTGCCTACAACTACGGGGCTGGCCGATTCGGGCACCCTGAACAGGATCGAGCCCTGACGCTGCGTGAGGCAGCCATCTTGCAAAGCTTCCCGGCTGACTACAAGTTCGTCCCGCCAGACCAGCCCGTCCAGTTTGCGCCGCTCGGCCGCCTGATCGGCAACGCCGTGCCGCCTCAACTAGCAGAGGCCGTCGGGACGGCCATCGTCGACCACGTCAACACCCACACGAAGCAGCCGAGGCAGAAGCAATCCCGTCCCCGGGCGATCGTCCAGCAACTGCCGTTGCCGGCCATCTGAGGTCAGTGCGTCGCTTCCTCGAAGATGTGCTGGCGATGCCACGCCAGATACTTGGTGTGCGGAGGCTGGGCGCCATCCGGTAGCAGCAGCCGCTCGGCCAGCGGTGGCCGCCCGAAGGCCGCTCGGGTCGCTGGGTCCGTCTCGACCGCTGCAGCGAGCGCGGGCTTGACATGGATGCGTAGCCCACCGTTGACGGTCAGCAGCCCCGTGTCGAACGCGACATCGTGCGTCGGACAGGCCGTCAGCCCGTTTCGTGCGTCGAGCCGCTCGGCGTTACTGCAGGCCCGCCACGGCTTGATGTGGCTGGCGACGAGCATCCGCGCCGCTCGCTTCTCGGGCAGCGAGACCGAGAGGCCGCAGAAGACGCACTGATGCCCGTGGTTGCGCAGCACTTCGCTGGCGAACCGATGCTGGCCGACGCGAACGGCAGCCATCAGGAGACGCTCCGTGGTCCGCTCATCCAGGTCGGCCCGGGAAGCGCGCCACACATCCACCGCCGGGCGCACTGCGGCGGCGACGTCCGACTCGTCCAGCTCACGCTGGCCAATCAGAAGCAGGTCGTCATCGTCATCGACCAGGCCGAGAAAGTCGGGCAGGGCAGCCGGGCCAATGCCAACACTGCGAGCGGCGGCAAGCACGAGTCGATAGACAGCGCCGAGCTGACCGGGCTCCGCGAGTAGCTGAGCGGCGACCTGGACCTCATGCTTGGCGCCGTTACGCAAACCGCCATCGAGGTTGGCCATCTTGGCCAGGATGCTCCCGTTCGGCCGGCAGAACAGCCGCGCGATCGTAGGTATGGGTTCGGCTGCGTTGCCAGCAGTGGAGCTTCCGTATCGCCGACGATCGACCACCAGGCCCACGGCGAGGCAGATGAGGGTTTCGACCGGCAGGAAGTCGACCTGCCTCTTCCCGGGAATTGGCTTGCGGTGGGCGATCGATCGCCACTGCTCACGGGCCGATCCGAGCTGGATATCCATGTAATCGCGCAGGTCAGGCATAAGCTCCGACCTCCCTGGTCAGCCGTCGTTGCAGGGTGCCCGGCTACTGGTCGGGCGTCCCGTCGTCGGGTCAGATTCTCCCGCGTTGACGACAATCAGCCAAGCCGCGCGAACTGATTGATCGCTTCAGCTCGCACGGCGGCTGATGCTTCCCGAGGATCTCGGGCTGTAGCCCGGCTGTAGCCAGACAGGCGACACTGACGCCCTCACTTGCGAGAAGCCAGAAGTTCGGCCTTGTGTAGTAGCTCGTCCAGATCACTGTCGGTCATATCCAGTGCGGCTACCGCATGTTGGATGGCAACAATTTGCATCCTGACTAGTTCTGCCACGGGAACGTTCAGCTCAGCCGCCGGATCTAGTGCGGCCCGAATTCCGGCTTCAGCAACACGCGGGTCCACCTGAGCCAAGACTGGATTCGCGGCTCGCATATCGGCGACAAAATGGATCACCTCGCTTTGGTTCCACCTGCTGCCAAATCTACGATTGATGGCGTAGAGAAAGACGGCGGCCAAGAAAGAGGCGAACCGACCACCCCAGCCTTCCCGATCGAGGACCCGCTCGACCCGATCGTTTGCTTCGCAGTCGTCACGCACGAAGGTCCGAATATACTCGACAATCTCTCTCTTGATCATCACCTAATCGGCTCTAGAATCCGACTCGCCAAGAACTGTGTCACCCATCACTCTTGCATAGCGAATTCTGTTGCTTCGGCGAGGATCTCGTCGAGCTCGGCATCGGAGAGGTCACCCTCAGAGAATATCTTGTACATCGTGGCGGCCTGAATTTTTGTGACCATCTCTGGTGTGAGATCGTAATCAATAGCTGGGCTGAGAACCGACCTGATCAATGCTTCCGCACCGATCGGGTCGATGTCTGGGCCGCCATGGCTCAAGTCCTCGCGCAGCGAGGCGACGAAGCGGATGATCTCGCCAGAAGGAGTAGCGTCACTGAACCTGCTATCGACGGCGATAAAGAAGAGGGAGGCCAGGAAGCGCGGGAAACCATCCCAGCCATCGCGGTCCAGTCTGGCTTCGATCTCGTCGTTCAAATCACTGTCCCCTCGAACCAAAGTGCGGATATACCTAGGCAACTCGGGGTGCATAGTCATTGCGAACGCTTCCTTTCTCGGCGCTTCTTTGCATCTTTCCACATCGATCTAGCAGCAACCGCCATTGCACCGGCCGCCATAGCCACAGCGGTGATCGGATTGTCTACTTCGACTCGATCAACGCCATGCGCAGGCTCAACCTTCACCGGATTGGAGCTGGTGGCACCCGGCGGCTCCGGGAGACTCCTGAATACCGCTTTGGCGTGCGTTTCGGCGTTTGCGAAGGCATCTTGGATATCGTCCGCCTTCTGCACTTGCCGTTTCCAAAACGCTCCCTGCCGGCTACGTCGACGATCGGCGTCGGATAGCAACATCTCACCCGAAGGCATTCCCGACGGTTCCTTGAAACCAGCAGCCGGTGCAACTTTCGCGAAGTACGTTTGGTAATGCCGCTGCGCTCGGTCGAGGAGGTTGGCATACCTACCGGCTTTGGCAGCGGCCGTTTGCGCTTCCGACACCGCGCGTCTGATATCCGGATTTGCAGATCCATCGGAAAGCTGGGAATACAACTTGTGCGCTTCTTCGAAGTCAGCCTTGGCCCGCGTCGCTGTTACGGCAGCCTCAGTCAACTGATCTTTTGCACGTTGCATCTGCGCGATGACCTGCTCCATGCCGGCCGACATCAGAGCGCATCCCGATAGGCGTCGGCCAGTTCGACGGCGGCGTTGACCCGGTTCAGCACCCGGTCGACCTCGTCATCAGCGGCTTTGAGGGCCGCTGCTGCCTTCTCAATATCGTCGTCCGTGCTGTCCTGCACCGCCTGACGTGCCAGGGCGGCACCTTGCGCGCCGGTCTCTGCAGCATCTTCGAAACCAGCCTTACCCTGCATCATCAGGATCTTGGCCCGTTCCAGGTCACTCTTGATGTCGTCGACGGTCATGGCAGCCGGGCTCAGCCAAGCAGACCGCTGTAGTTGCGGGTCGCCTCACCGGCACCCTGCACAAGGGATGCCGCGTCCCCGAGGAGCTTTTTACTCTGCTCGCAGCGGCTGATGGCCTCGCCGACCATGGGGTGACCAGTACCTGCGGCAGCGGCACGCAGCCCGGCGATCATCCGGTCAAGAGCCTCTGTCGCCCCGCGGATCTGCTGCACGGTGGCATTGCCGTGCTGACCTGCCTGCGCCAGGCCTGCCTTGACTTCCTGGATGCTGGACAAGTTGCCGCCTCCCGACGTCCCGCTCGGCTCACGCCGCGTCGGTCGAGCCTATCGAAGCCAGTCGTCCTGCTTCCTGCCCTGCTGTCGAGAGTGTCAACAAGCAGTCACTTTGGCTCGGCGACGAAGACGCCCACGCCGGGAAGCGTCTCGGTGATGCCCTTCGTCCGCAAGTTCTGCATCGCACGGTCGATGACAGGTGCGGTCACGTCGTAGTGCTCGATCAGCTCACGCCGGCTGGGCAGCTTCGCGCCAGGCGGGAACTCACCTGCCGCGATACGTTGCTCCAGGTCATCGGCGATCTGCTCATAGCGGTAACGCGGTGGCAAAGCGGTCCCTCCGGTCGGCACTAAAAGTGAACCACCCATGACTCGCCCTTGACTAGCCAACGCAAGCTGTGGCAGCTTGGGATTTGCGTCCCTCCGGTCGGCAAAACCTGGCGGGGATGCACGGGAGTGCCCAAACCGCCACGGGCACTCCGGTCGGGGCGCTCGATGAGTCAGGCCCGTTGGGCGTCCCGGCCCCGAAGGTTTGCCCTGGTCGCCGTACCGCCAAGGAAGGCTGCGGCGATTGGCGGCAGGGGTGGCCCCGCCGGCAACGGCAAGCGGCGGGGCCACCCCATCCACCCGTACACCTGGCACCGGCATATGACCCGCTCCACCACCAGGCGAGGCAGACCACACCAGCAAAGGGGAGGAACCCGTGATGCGAGAACTTTGGCGACGCTGGCGACTGCGCTGGCAACGCCGCAAGATGGCCGCCACCCCGCCACGCGACTGGCCGGGCGGCAGCAGCGTCTACCGGCTACCCGACGGCCGCGCCCGCAACCAGCGACCCGGCGCGTACCGGCCGATCCGGCCCTGGCAGATCCGCGCCCACCACTTCCCCACCATCGCCCGACGCGACCGAGGCCGGGGCCTGGACCCCGCCGCGGTCGCCGCCTTCCTCGACCGCGTCGCCTATGACCTCGGCATCGTCTACGCCGAACTCGACCGCACCACAGAGCAGAACGACCGCATCAAAGACGCACTCCGCCGCTGGCAGACCACCCAGGCCCTCGCCGCCCAGGCCACCATCAACCTGCCCGCCTGGGCCGGCACCGCCACCACCGCCACCCGGTACGCGGGGCAGCCGTGACCCACGACCCGACCCCACACCACACGGTCACCGTCGTCACCTGCCCCCGCTGCAACGGCAACCCCACCACCTGCGCCCGCTGCGACGGAGCCGGCAAACGCCGCGCCCAGTTCGTCCTCACCGTCGCCAACCTCGACACCGCAGCCATCGCCTCCGCCGACATCGTCCCCGGCGCCGTCACCCCCACCCGCACCGACGACGACCGGGCCTGGTGCCTCGACCTGGCACCCGTCATCGCCGACCTCGCCACCCAGGTCGACGCCACCCACCTCCACGACCCCGAACTACCCGACGAACCCATCTACGCCCCCTGGACCGAACTGCCCGCCGGCTGGCAACCCGACCTGCCCGCCCACCAACGCCACGCCCTCGAAGCCGCACCCATCGCCGCCGAAGGCTACGACCCCTGGCGCATCTGGTACGGCCACACCACACCCCCACCACCACCCGACCCCGCCCGCCAACTCGGCGAACTCTGCGACACCGCCGAACTCCTCTGCCTCGACCTCGTCATCGAAGCCCGCCGCAGCCACCCCGACACCGACTTCTTCCACTGGGACATCCGCTACGAACTCCCCGGCAGCCCGATCCCCGCCGGCACCGGCCGCTACGGCAGTTTCACCGAAGCCGCCACCCGGGTCGACGCCACCCGGGCCTGCTTCGAGCTGATCGACCGCAGCCAACACGCCCCCGCCCACTATGTGACCCCACGCCCGACCAACGGCGTCAGCCTCGGCCCACCCCAACTCGACGCCGACCAGCTCGAACGCCGCATCGTCGCCGACTGCACCGCACTGCTCACCGGCCAACCGACCCCCGGCGCCCACGCCATTTGGCGCGACGGCCGCTGGTGGCACACCACCCTGCGCCCCACCGGCGTCAGAACCAGAGACGGGCGCGGCGAACGACTCGCCCGCTCCTGGCAGCCGCCCCCGCCCTCCTGGCAAGGCCCACCCATCCCGCACCTACCCTGCCCCGACTGCACCCACCTGCCCCGCTGGGACGCCTGCGACTGCGACCGCATCGGCGGCTGCCGCACCTGCAGCGGCACCCACCGCATCTACCAGGGTGCGACCGTCACCATCGCCGCCGGCCACCGCCGGGCCCGCCACCTCAACTGGCCACCGTTGAACGACCAGCCCGAAGCCACACCCCAGATCAGCACCCACCCCGGCGGCAAACCGATCCACCAACTCCCATCCGAATACCAACTCACCCACCACCTCACCGACCTCGGCCTCGACCCGAACGAGTTGGCCACCCTCGACGGCCAGCTGATGTTCCTGCGCGACTACGAACTCCTCCACGGCTACGCCACCGTGCACCGAGCCGACAGCGACCCCGTCACCGCGTACCTCGAAGCTGTCGCCAACGGGCACCCCGGCGGCCGGATCCTGCTGCACGCCACCCCACCACAGGTGCCATCTTTGGCCACAGTGGTCACCCTCGCCCACCGGCTCGGCCTCGCCGCCGCCGTCAGCCTCGCCGACTACAGCTGCAACCACGGCAACCCACACCTGGTCCAAGGCCTGCGCTGGGGCGTCTGCTTCGCCCCACCGGGCGTCTCCGGCCACCTCGGCCGCTGGAACCCCGGCGCACACCACCCCAGCCTGCCCAAAGCCGTCGCCCACGCCCTCGAATACCTCCGCAACGCCAGCGACCACGCCACACCCATCGACCCGACGATCCCAGTCCCCGCGCCACACCACCCCAACCCCAAACCCAAACCCGACGGCAACGGCGGCCAGGGCGACGACCCCGAGCCCGCACTCACCACACTCGCCGCCCGCCACCCCGGACTCGCCGTCACCGCCCTCATCACCCCACACCGCTGCGAAATCCACCTCCCCGACGGCCCGAAAGACACCAAAATCATCGCCACCGCCGCCACCCTCACCGAAGCAGTCGCCGCGGTCGGACCTTTCACCTCCCCTGGTTCCTGAGTCGGATTCGCGACCTGGCCGACGTTCGGGGCAGCAGACGACAGCGGCCATCCGGCAGGCTCTGCCGGATGGCCCGCCCCGTCAAGGTGCCCCGCGAGTTGACTGTGGAACCCTTTTCCGGCAGTCGGGCGGTCGCCGCCGGCTTGATCACCAAAAGGATGCTCACCGGCCGGACCTGGTGCCGGCTCCTCCACGACGTCTACATCCACGTTGACTCCTACCGCCCCGACGACCATCGGATGTGGTGCCAGGCGGTCGCCACCCGTCTGCCACCCGGTGCGGCCATCTACGGCCTGAGCGCCGCTTACCTCTGGGGCGTCGACCTGCTGCCGCACCGGGGCAGAGCAGCAGCGCCCGTGCACGTCGCCGTCCCGAGCGTCGCCCGACCCGACCCGCACCCCCGGATCCGGTACGCCAAGCTGGCCCTTCACCCCGAGCTCGACATAACGTCTTTGTTCGGGATGCCGGTTACCAACGGGGTCCGTACCGCCTTCGACCTGGGGAGGATGCTGCCCCGGGCCGACGCGCTCATCACCCTTGACGCGTTCCTGCGCCGCCGGACCTGCACAAAGACCCAACTTTCGGCGTACGTCGACGCCCACCCGGGGCGACGGCAGGTAAAACAACTCCGCGAACTGCTCGACCTCGCCGAGCCGTCGAGTGAGTCGCCGATGGAGAGCCGGCTCCGCCTGCTGCTGCACGACGCCGGCCTGCCCAGGCCCACCCCGCAATACAAGGTTCATGCTTCGGCGACCGGCCCGACCGGCGGAGCGAAGTTCATCGCCAGGGTGGATCTGGCGTACCCGCAGTGGCGCATTGCCATCGAGTACGAAGGCGACCACCACCGCGATCGCGCCACCTTCCGCAAGGATGTGCACCGGTTCAACGCCCTGCACGCCGCCGGCTGGCTGGCGCTGCGCTTCACTGCCGACGACGTACTCCGGCGAAGCGAACAACTCGCCCAAACCGTACGGCAGGCGATCGCCGATCGGGCCGGCTGATCGCATCGAGTGGAGGGCTGGGATACCAAATTTTCGCGGAATTGCGTACCCCAGCCCTCCACTCGCGAATTCTCGACGTGCAGCCGCACAGCCCACGGCGGCGCACCTTCACGCATTGTGTCCAGGTAGTACATTGGCGTGACCGCCGATAGCCAACCTCACAAGGTAGGGATGACGGACCTTGACCGCACCGAGTGAGCCGGACCGCTCAGCACCGCACCGGCGACTTTTGGGGCGACGCCGAGCGCTCACCCCAGTGGCGCTGGTCGCCGCCCTGGTCGCCGGGGCAGTCCCGGCCTGTGCACCGATCGGCAGGAACGAGCCGGCACCTGACCCGAGCGCCTCCTGCGTCGAGGCACCGAAGGAGCCGCTGCCCGGCACTCCTGGCTCCGGCGAGTCCGCCCCGGACGGCGGCGGCCTGCGCGTCACCGAGTCCGGCGTCTCGCTCGTCCCGTCCGGCGCGGGCTCGCTCCACACAGCCAGCGTCGGCGTCATGGTCGAGAATACCAGCGAGTACGCCGCCTACCGCACCCTGATCCGGTTCGAGGTCACCGACGAGAGCGGGGCCGCCGTCACCACCAGCGAGACGCTCGTCCTGGAGATTCCGCTGATCCTGCCCGGCGCTCAGGTCGGCGTCGGCACCGGCAGCTACCTCGACGACGGCAAGACGGTCACCGAAGCCACGCAGGTGACCACCCACTTCGAAGCCACCACCTGGGTAGCTGCCGACGACGCGCCGACCGTCGTCATCGAGACGCAGCACGACAGCATCACGGTTGTCGATGCAGAGAGCAGGAGCGGCTACATCGACTACCAGATGACGTCGCCCTACTGCCAGGGTCTGGTCAGCCGAGGAGTGAGCAGCATCTTCCGGGACAGCTCCGGAAAGATCGTCGGTGGCGCCATCGCTGCCGTCCGAGGCCCGATCTACTGCGCCGCCGGGACCACCGAGCAGACCATCGACGCGACTTACACCATCCCCGACGGCATCGACGAGTCGGCGACGTCGACCTATCCGTACTGCGATTTCAGCATGGAGCCGACCACGCCTAGGCCGACGGTGGTCCCCTTCAACTGATCGAGCCGATGGCCAACTATCCCTGATCGACCCCCCGGAGGATCCTGTGACGCACAGTGCGGGCCATCACGGCGAGGAGCTGGGCGCGGATCTCTACGCCCTCTGGTGCGCGGGCCGCGACAACCTGCCGACCGTGGCCCAGGTCTACTCCCGCGCCGCGAATGCTCTCGACGACGCGACCGTCGGACTCCCAGGGGCGTTCCGGCGGACCGGCGACCTGGCCGGTGCACCGTACGGCCCGGCCTACCAGCCGTGGCTGCTGCTGCGCGACACCATTGCCCAGATCTGCCGGGACACCGCCGACAACATCGAGATGACCGCGGACGCGCTCTGCCTCGCCACGGTCGAGTACGCCCGGACCGACCAGGAGGCAGCCGACGAGTTCGCCCGGCTGTTGCAGGTCAACGGCGAGCCGAAGGTTGACGACGAATGAGTTTCGACGAGCTCATGCAGCACGCGTACGAGATCCAGCAGCAGGCGACGCTGAAGGCGTTCACCCAGCACGGGGTGCGCCCCGCAACCCCGGACGGGCTGCCGCAGCCGGCACCTCGGCACAACGAACTGGAGACCCGGCGGAGCATCGAAGGCCAGTTCGCCGACATCCCGGATCTCTTCCGCGCCTTCGCCGAGATGCCCGATCCGCAGGCATTCGAGCCTCGCAAATCTGATCTCAATCGAGCGGTGGAAGAACTGTCGTCGGGGTGGTTGTCCGACGATCCGTTCAATGACCGGCACTACTCGGCCAATGTTGATCTCGACAAGATGACCGACGCGACGAATCACATCGTGCGGTGGACCGGTCGGGCGGCGATGGAGTTCCGGGGCAACTTCATCGCGCCGTTCCGGTCGATCGTCGCCAACCAGTTCATCGCGACGGTGATCCTGCGCTCCGCGCTGGAAGCGGAGCAGGAGATCTGGGTACGGGCGAGGAACGACATCGACAAGATCGCCCACGACACGCTCGTCGCGTTGGACCGGATGGACGACTGCGGCAAGAACTCCTGGGTGATGACCTTCACCGTGCTCTCCTCGGTCGCGGCGGTCTCCGGGGCTGCGCTCGCCCCGTTCAGCGGCGGGGCCTCGCTCAGCTTGACCGCCGTCGCGGCTGGGTCCCAGGTGGCGGCTGCCGGCGTGCCGGACGACCCGCCCAAGGTGAACTTCCAGGGGGAGACCGCGGTCGACGTCATCGCGTCGATGCGGGACGCCATTGCGCTGCTGCGCGGCTACATCGACGAGCAGGAACGCAAGATCGCCGACGCGCTCACCCACAGCTACCAGGAGATCATGCAGGACCGGGACAGCTTCGTCACCAAGCGGCCGGCGCTCGCCGACGCCACGGCCGCCGACGTGACCGGCCCGCTGTTCATGGGCTACGTGAGATGACGACAACGCACAAGACGACACCAGGGGCGGATCGTGGGACTGCTGGCGCAGCGACTGGACGACATGCACGTGCGGGTGACCGCGCCGGGCGGTGACATCTCCGGCGAGTTGCGGGGCCGGGATCAGGTCCACATCGCCTTCGCCGCCGGCCGCTACCAGTGGCTGTCCGAGCAGTACGTCGAGCAGCAGCTCGCCGCGCTGGGCCGGCTGATCTGGGCGGGCAGGATGAAGGCGTACCACGCGGCCGTCAGTGAGGCGCTGCAGATGCCGGTCGATCGCGACGAGCCGCCGGTCAGCCAACGCGATGTCGACTACTACGCCGCCCGGGACAACCTGGTGGCGCGGGGCCTGTGCGCGGACAACTCCGTACACATCGAGGTCCGGGGGATGCGGGACTGGACGGTGGCCCTCGCGCCGGGCAGCCTGCGCCGGTTCCGGGAGCACGAATTCACCGTACGGGTGCAGGAAGCCGCCGCCGCGCTCATCCGTGACCAGTTCGCGCAGATCCGCAGCCTGAAGGATCAGATCTACGGCTGAGGGTCGAGCCTCGGGTACCAGGCGGCGGCGCTCATGTCGACGCCGTCCCCCTTCAACGGGCAGTCCTCGGCACGTAGCAGGGCGCGGGCCCGCTCCTCGTGGCCGGGCGGCAGCCGGCCGGATGACGACACCACCCGGTGCCAGGGGACACCGCCGCCATGCCTCGCCATGATGGAGCCGACCAGCCGGGCGGAGGCGCGGCCGGAAACCTCAGCCAGCGCGTCGGCGACCGCCCCGTACGACATGACCCGCCCTTCGGGGATGCGTTCGACGAGGGCGAGCACTTCCTCGACGTACTCCTGCGGGGTCACGCAGGCCACGATATGAGATCTCCCCATGGTGACGTCCGGCGAGGCGCGCAGAATGGGCGGGTGCGAGCAGCAGTGACCCAGGCCAAGCGGATCGTCGTCAAGATCGGCTCGTCTTCCCTCACCACGGCGTCCGGCGGGCTCGACGAGCACCGGGTGGACGCCCTGGTCGACGTGCTCGCCAGCTTGACCGCCGAAAAGAAGGAAGTCGTGCTGGTCTCCTCCGGGGCGATCGCGGCCGGGTTGGCGCCGCTCGGGCTGACCCGACGCCCAAATGACCTGGCCACCCAGCAGGCGGCGGCCAGCGTCGGGCAGGGGCTGCTGATCGGCCGGTACGCCGCCAGCCTGGCCCGGCACGGTCTGACCACCGGTCAGGTGCTGCTCACAGTCGACGACGTGACCCGGCGGGCGCACTACCGCAACGCGTACCGGACGCTGCGTAAGCTGCTGGACCTCGGGGCGGTGCCGATTGTCAACGAGAACGACACGGTCGCCACCGACGAGATCCGCTTCGGCGACAACGACCGGCTGGCCGCGCTGGTCGCCGCCCTGGTCCACGCCGATCTGCTGGTGCTGCTCTCCGACGTCGACGCCCTCTACACCGGGGATCCGGCGAAGCCAGCCAGTGAGCGGATCACCGAGGTACGCGACGCCGCAGACCTGGCCGGGGTGGCGATCGGCCGGGCCGGGCGGGCCGGGGTCGGCACCGGCGGCATGGTCACCAAGGTGGAGGCGGCCAGGATCGCCACCGGCTTCGGCATCCCGGTGGTGTTGACTTCTGCCCCGCTCGCTGCCGAAGCGCTGGAAGGCGAAACCGTCGGGACTTTGTTTCATCGGATGGCGCAGCGGCCGACCGCCCGGCTGTTCTGGCTGGCGCACGCCACCGCGCCGCGCGGCCGGCTGCACCTGGACCCCGGCGCGGTACAGGCGATCGTGGCCCGGCGCAAGTCGCTGCTGCCGGCCGGGATCACCGCCGTCGACGGCATGTTCACCGCCGGCGACCCGGTCGACCTGGTCGACACCGCCGGTGCGCCGGTGGCCCGGGGGCTGGTCAACTATGACGCGGTGGAGTTGCCGAGCCTGCTGGGCCGCTCCACCGGTGAGCTGGCCGCCACCCTGGGCCCCGGCTACGAGCGGGAAGTCGTGCACCGCGACGACCTGGTGCTGCTCTGAAAGACCCGACGACACTTGTGACCGACATCAACGGCAGGCGTAACGACAAGCGAGGAGACGACGGCGATGAGTGTGACCGAGCAGGCCCGCCGGGCGCGGGTGGCCGCCGACGAGCTGGCCACCGCGACCCGGGCAGCCAAGGACGCCGGGTTGCTGGCGATGGCCGATGCGCTCGTCACGCGTACCGCTGAGATTGTGGCCGCGAACGCGGCCGACCTGGACGCCGGACGGTCCGGCGGTCTGTCGACGGCGATCCTGGACCGGCTGGCGCTCAATGAACAGCGCATTGAAGACATGGCGCAGGCGTTGCGGGAGATGGCCGGGCTGGCCGACCCGGTCGGCGAGGTGGTCCGCGGCTCGACGCTGCCGAACGGTCTGGAGCTGCGGCAGGTGCGGGTGCCGTTCGGGGTGGTCGGCATCGTCTACGAGGCGCGGCCGAACGTGACCGTCGACGCCGCCGGGATCTGCCTGAAGTCGGGCAACGCGGCGCTGCTGCGTGGCTCGTCGTCGGCGGCGCACTCGAACGCGGTCCTGGTGCAGGTGTTGCGGGACGCGCTGGCCGGCGCGGGGCTGCCGGCCGACGCGGTGCAGCTGCTCGACGCAAGCTCACGGGACTCGGTGAAGGAGCTGATGCGGGCCCGGGGCCTGGTCGACGTGCTGATCCCACGCGGCGGCGCGGACCTGATCCGCACCGTGGTCGAGGAGTCGACGGTGCCGGTGATCGAGACCGGCGTCGGCAACTGCCACGTGTACGTCGATGCCGCAGCTGACCTGGACAAGGCCGTCGCGGTGGCGTTGAACTCGAAGACGCAGCGGTTGTCGACCTGCAACACGGCCGAGTCGCTGCTGGTGCATGTGGACGTGGCGGCGGCGTTCCTGCCGAGGATGCTGGCCGCGTTGCGCGAGGCCGACGTGACGGTGCACGGCACCCCGGAGGTGGCGGCGTTCTCCGCTGAGGTGGTGGCGGCCACCGACGACGACTTCGCCACCGAGTATCTGTCGGCGGACATCTCGGTCGCGGTGGTCGGCTCGCTCGACGCGGCGGTGGCGCACATCAAGCGGTACGGCACCGGGCACACCGAGGCGATCGTCACCGATTCGGTGAGCACGGCCCGCGAGTTCGTGGCCCGGGTCGACGCGGCCGCGGTGATGGTCAACGCGTCGACCCGGTTCACCGACGGCGGCCAGTTCGGCTTCGGCGCCGAGATCGGCATCTCCACGCAGAAGTTGCACGCGCGTGGCCCGATGGGGCTGCCGGAGTTGACGTCCACGAAGTATGTGGTGACCGGCGACGGCCACCTGCGTCAGTGACGGTCGGGTAAGCCCGGCCGACGCGCCGGCTCAGCACCCGGCGTCGGCTGTCAGCGGCAGGCGCGGATCGCGGCCAGGGCGACGTGCACTTCGAAGCTGTCACCCGGGTCGCCGTCCCAGCCGCCGTCGCTGCGTTGGGTGGCGGCCAGCCGGCGGCGGGCGTTGACCTGCAGCCAGTCCTCGTCGGCGAGGCCGGCGCGGCGCAGCGCGGCGGCGAGCTGCGCGACGTCACCCGGGGCCATCGTGGTCAGCCGATCGTCGAGCACGCCCTGCATCCGGGCCGACTCATAGAACATCGCCTGCCGGTAGAGGGTGGCGGCGGCCAGCCAGCCGGCCAGCAGGTACGACGGCCAGGTGCCGTCTGGGCGCATCTGGGCGGCGAGGTAGCGGGCGGCGGCCTGCGCGGCGTCCCGGTGACCCTGATCACCGGCACCGATACCGGCGGACCCGGCCCCGGCGGTGTCCGCGTCGGCGTCGGCGACGCTGAGCCAGTAGCCGGCGTTGGCGGTCAGGTAGTAGGTGGCCTCCGGGTCGCCGGGGCGGGCCCATTCGGGCGCTTCGGCGGCGAGGCTCTCGTCCTCTTCCCAGCTGCCGTCCGGGCGTTGCCGGCTGGCCAGCCAGTCGAGTGCCTTGCGGGCCGGTGGCCGCCCCAGCGCACCGAGGTCGTCGAGCTCGGCCAGCCGGAAGCAGGTGGCGTCGACCGAGGCGACCTCGCCGGCCCAGAAGGCCGGCCAGCCGCCGTCGGGGGCCTGGCCGATCTCGGCGCTGGCGAGCACGTCTGGTTGCGGCGGTGCGCCGGTACGCAGCCACGACAGCCGAGCCCGGTCGACGGTGTCCCCATGTGCCACGACGAAGCCGATGGCACCATCCATATCCACCACGGACGGAAGGCTACCGCCGGGTCCGGGATCCCGCCTCAGCAAGTCAGGCAAGGTCAACTAGCCTCGGTCTTGCATTAAGTGTTGATCATGGATGCCTGACGGCTTGTTGATCTTGATTCGTCGGTCGATCGG
>NZ_JBHMIM010000049.1:0-57745 GCF_048060115.1 Micromonospora sp. LOL_023 | reverse complement strand
GCCTTCGCCGTCTACCGCATCTAACAAACCGTGATCAAATCAGGCATAGAGGAACAACGCCGGGGCCGTGCTGCTTCTGCTGGGCGATCAGCACCCCGTCGGTCATGTCCAAGCCGTCGAATGCCGTGTCCGGCAGCAGCTTCTTCGCGTCGTCCGGGAAGTGACCGTGCCCGGTGCCCACGTCGAGCCACTGTTTCGGCGTTCCTTCGGCCGCGACCATCCGGGTCCGCCCGTCGTTCACGAACCGTTTCGTGTCGAAGATCGTGTTCATGTTCTCCTCACCGAGACCGTCGTAGAAGTCCCGGTAGTAGAACTCCAGACCGGCGTCGTTCAGCCGCGGGTTCTGGAAAGTGTGCCCGCAGTCCTGACAGGAATCCAGGACGAAGACACCGGGCATGTGCTGCATCACGTCCGTGGTGCGCAACAGCAGCTTCAGCCGTTTCGAGTCACACCACGGACACGTCTCACGTAAGTAGTCCCAAGTCCCGTGGGTGACTGTGTGTAAGTCGGACAGTTGGTCCGGGGTCGGGCGGTCGTGATGGTGTTGGTTGGCGGCTGTGACGGTCTCGGTGGGTGCCACGGCGGATGCTGACGGCGGGTTGCGGGATGTGTTGGCTCGGGTGGTGGAGGCCAACGAGCGGTGGGAACGGTTGGCCGGGCAGCTGCGGGCCGAGAATGCTGAGTTGCGGGCCGAGAATGAGCGGTTACGGGCCGAGAATGAGCGGCTGTCGGCGGAGTTGGCGGTGTTGCAGCGGCTGGTGTTCGGGCGTTCCTCCGAGCGGGTCCGGCCGACGGCCGGTGATGGTGATGGCCGGGGTGGGCATGGTGGTGAGCCTGGCGGGTATCAGCGGGAGAGGGTGTCGCCGCGGGGGCCGGGTGGCCGGGCCGGTCGCAGGGATTACTCGCATCTGCCGCGGGTGGAGGTGGTGTGGGACTTCGCTGAGGGCGGGTACTGCTGCCCGAGCTGTTGGTCACCGTTCGAGGCGTTCGACGATCACGCCTTCGAGCAGGTCGACTGGCGGGTGACGGTGCGGGTGGTGGTGCACCGTCGGCGCCGGTATCGGCGGCGTTGCCGGTGTGCGGGGCCGGGGACGGTGACCGCACCCGGGCCGCCGAAAGCGATCGGGAAAGGCCGGTTCAGCAACAGGTTCATCGTCATGTTGCTGGTCGAACGGTATGTGGCCGGGCGCTCCCAGAACTCCCTGATCGCCGGGCTGGCCCGCCAGGGTGCTGACCTCAGCTCCTCGACGTTGGTCGGGACCTGCGCGGCCGCCGGGATGTTGCTGGCGCCGTTGCAGGAGCAGATCGTTGCCCGTAACCGTGATTCGTGGCATCTGCACGCCGATGAGACCTCGTGGCATGTGTTCACCCCGGATGACGGCGACGGCCCGGCCCGCTGGTGGCTGTGGGTGTTCATCGGCGCGGACACCACCTGTTTCGTGATGGACCCGACCCGCGCCGGCGCTGTTCCGGCCCGGCATGCCGGGATCGACACCACCACCGGACAGCTGACCCCGCACGCTGATGGTGGGCCGCGTCGGCTGGTCGTCTCCAGCGACTTCTACACCGTCTACGCCTCGGCCGGACGCAGGACCGAGGGCCTGACCAACCTGTACTGCTGGGCTCATGTCCGCCGGTACTTCGTGCGGGCGGGGGACGCGAACCCCACCCAACTCGGGTGTTGGACCCGGGACTGGCTGGACCGGATCAAGGCCCTGCACGTCGCCCACGACGAGCTGACCGACGCGTGGAACGCCTCCGTGACGGCCGCACCCGGACGGGCCGCGGTCCAGGCGGCGGCACGGCTGGCCGACGCGTACACCGCCTGGGACACCACCTTGGACACGATCGACACCGCCCGGCAGTCCCAGATGAGAAGCCCCGGACTGCGACAACCGGCGAAGAAGGCCCTGGCCACCCTGGACCGTGAGTGGGACGGCCTGACCGCGCACCGCGACCACCCCATGATCAGCCTGGACAACAACGCCTCGGAAAGGGCGCTACGCAGGCCGGTCGTGACCCGTAAGAACGCCTACGGCTCCCGCACCGACGACGCCGCCCGTCTCGCCGCGACCGTCTGGACCGTCACCGCGACCGCCGAACAGGCCGGCCTCAACGTCCTGACCTACCTCACCGCCTACCTCGACGCCTGCGGCCGCAACGGCGGAAAACCCCTGACCGGCCCCGACCTGCAACGATTCCTGCCCTGGACCGCGTCCCCCGACGACCTGCACACCTGGGCACAACCACCCGAGACCGGCTGACGACCACACCGGCCAACACCACGGCGCCGCCGCAACCGGCCACGCCGACCGTCGGCATGCCCACAACCCCCATCACCCACAGTCACCCACGGGAATTGGGACTACTTACGACGGAACAGCCCCCTCCTCCCAGGGCTATTGCGTAGTCGGGTTACTGCTGGTCACGGCGTCGATGAGCTCTGTGGAACGTCGGTTCGCGCGTCGGGTGGCGCGGGCGATGTTGGGTTCGCCGTTGCCGCGGTGGTAGCCGACCGCGGTGTTACGGAATGTCGCGAATACGGCGGGGCCGTTGCCGGTCCGAGCGTGATGCGCGTCCTCACGTAACGTGACGTCGCGGACGTAGTGCAGGCGGTTCTCGATGTGCCACTGGGCTCGTGCCCAGGTGCCGAGGTCGGCGGGTTGGGCCTGTCCGGCGGGCAGGGACACGGTCAGGTACGCCGTTTCGCGGCTGGTCCTGCCCTTGACCGTGCGGGTACGGGTGATCCGGACGGCCTGCTGGGCGTGGGGGAAGCCGAGCCCGCCGGGGGTCGTCACGGTGACGGCCTTGACGGTGCGGGTCTCCGTGCGGCCGTGTCCGGTGTCGCGGGTCCGCGCTCCGACCGGGACCTGCGCCCAGGGCAGCGTCTTGAGCTGGGCGAACGTGGTCGGCTGGTTGGCTTTTACCGTGACCATCAGATGGCCGCCGGCGGCGGACAGGTACTCGGCGTGTCCGGTCTGGGCGTGCAGGGCGTCCGCGACGACCAGGACGTCGGTCAGCGAACCCAGCTGGGCGGCGACCAGGCGTAGCAGGGGCGTGAACGCCGGAATCTCGTTCGACTTCGCGGCGATCTGGACCTGGGCGAGCACGATGCCGGTGCTGGTGTCGTAGGCCGACAGCAGATGGACCTGACGTCCGTCGGCGAGTCGGGCGCCGCGTACGACCTTGCCGTCGACGGCGATGACGAGGCGCCACCGCCGTCCGGTCCCGGTGAGGGGTGTTGTGCGTGCCTGTAGCCAGCCTGCCAGTACCGCCGACAGCGCTTGCGCGTCGACGCGGATCAGCAGCCGCCACAGCGTGGTCGCGGCGGGGACCCTGTCGGTGAACCCGAGCCTCGCCCACGAGGCGCGGTCGAGGTCGGGTACCCAGTCGGCGATCGCGGCGAACGTGCACGCCCCGGCCAGCACCGCGCACACCGCGACCGCGAGCACGCTGACCAGGGGGTAGCGGCGGCCACGTGGATCACGCGGATCTCTCCAAACTCCCAGCTCAGCAAGCCCTCAGCCGACTACGCAACGGCCCTGGCCGACGGCACCTACCGCAGCAACCCCGAGGTGATCATCCCGTACCGCAAACCCACCGACGGCAGCGAACTGCCCGACTGGAAGACCACCCTGAACAAGCATCACCGCACCGTCCGGGCCAGGTCGAACACGCCCTGGCCCGCATGAAAGCCTTCAAGATCCTGCGCGACTACCGCCGCGCCGCCCACACATTGACCGACACCGCTTCCGGCATGCCCACCTCCACAACATCATCCTCGGGGGCGACACCAGAACCGTTGACCGGCAACGCCATCATCGAATTGCGCAACAACCTTTAGGCTGATCGGTATGGATGAACCCCACGACTCCCGCCGCGCGACGAACGGGATCACTATCCCGCAGTCGTTCCTGAACATGCCCCGTTGGTGGCAAGAGGGTGCCGAGTGGTTGGCCGAGCTGCCTCGGGCGATCCGGCTCCAGTGCGAGAAGTGGGATCTACGCATCGTGGGCGAGCTCTCACACGGATCCCACGCCGTCGTCGTTCCCGTGACTCGCGACGGTGAGGAGTACGCCCTCCGCATCGCCCCCCCTGACACCGACGTCGCAGACCAGGTTCGCGCTCTGCGGTTCTGGGACGGACGCGGCACCGTGCTGCTCATCGAAGCCGATGTCGACCACGGAGCGATGCTGCTTGAGCGACTCGCCATGCACCTGTCCCTGAGCGACCGGCCGGTGGACAAGGCTGTCGCTATTCTGGGCCGGATGATTCGCCGGCTCGCCGTTGCTGCACCACCCGACGTGCAATCGACGGCGACCCTCGCCCGGACAATCGCCGATGATCTCGAGGCAACCTGGCACAGACTGCATGAGCCCTTCGACAAGGCCTTCCTGGCCGAAGCGCTCGATGTCGCTCCCGGCTTGTCCGGCACCAGCTCGGTTCTCGCCGTCAACGGCGACCTGCACTCCGGTCAGGTGCTCAAAGGCTCCCGGGAACCCTGGCTCACCGTCGACCCGCTCCTATTGCGAGGCGACATCGAGTACGACCTCGCCCGGGTGCTGTGGACCCGCCTCGACGACATGGCCGACGCCGCGGAGGTCGTCGCACACTTCGAGACGGCCGTTGCAGAAGGCGGACTGGACTACGCCCGTGCCCGCGACTGGGTCGTGTTCCGGTCGGTCGAGTACTGGCTCTGGGGCCTCAACGCCGGGCTGACCGAAGACCCGCAGCGATGCCGACGACTCGTGTCCGTCTTCATGACATAGATCGTTGGTGTGATCGCCGTGACCACCCATGCCGCCCGGCACGACATCGCCCCGCCTGCGCCGGACCCAGACGGTGACGGAAACGACGGCACACCGTCGTGTTGCGGCGATACCTCGGCGAAGCAGCGACGGCAGGGCTTTCCGGCGGGCGGGCCGATCGACGCCGTGCTGCTCGACCGGGACGGCACGCTGATCGTCGATGTGCCATATAACGGCGTGTACCTGCCGAAAATGTCATCCGGGCAGTTCAGGCGGCATGTTCGTACTCGTGGAGGATGCCGCCGAGGCGGTCCCGCCGGTGGATGGTCAGGTGGGTGAGTCGGTCTGGGTCGGTGATCGGGTCGGGTAGCGGGGCGAGTGGCCGGGCGTTGGCGAGGCCCTGATGAGGGCGGTGTTCGTTGTAGAAGCTCTCGTACTCGCGCAGCGCGTGCAGTAGGTGTCGCTGGTTGAGGATCAGGGTCCGGTCGAGGAGTTCACGTCGGCAGGTCCGCACCCAGCGTTCCATGATTGCGTTCATTCGGGGCATGCGGACACCGCTGAGTATCGCGACGATCCCAGCGTCGGCAAGGACGGTGTCGAACAGTGCCGGGTACCTGCCGTCCCGGTCGCGGATCACGTATTTCACCCGGCAGCCGGTGTCTTCGAGATCCATCGCCAGGTTGCGGGCGGCCTGGGCCACCCAGCCAGCGGTCGGGTGCGCGGTGGCGCCGAGGATCCGGATCCGGCGGCTGGCGTGTTCGATGATCGCCAGGACGTAGAGCCGGGTGCCGGTCAGTGTGGTCGTTTCGAAGAAGTCGGCGGCGATGACGGCGTGGGCCTGGGACCGCAGGAACGCAGCCCAAGTGCTGCTGGTGCGCTGGGGCGTCGGTTCGATTCCGGCGTTTTCAAGGATCTCCCAGACGGTGGACGCGGCGACCTTGACGCCCAGGATCAGCAGTTCGCCGTGGATGCGGCGGTATCCCCAGGTGCTGTTCTCGCTGGCCAGGCGTAGCACCAACGTGCGGATCGACCGGATCGTTCGTGGCCGCCCAACCCGGCGGGGCCGGGAGATCCGGGCGTGCCGGCGGGCGATCAGGTCCCGGTGCCAGCGCAGCACCGACTCCGGGCGGACCAGCAGCCGCAGACGGTTCAGTACGGTTCGTGGTATCGGGTGCAGCAGGGCGGCCAGCCAGGCCCGGTCCGCTCGCGCGGACTGGACCCGTTCGCCGTGCAGATGTCGTTCGAGGACCAGGATCTGGTGTCGGAGCGCGAGGATTTCGGCGTCCTTGTCGCGGTCGCTCATCGGCAGCAGCCGCAGCAGAGCGAGGGCGTTGGTCACGCCGAGGTAGGCCAGTCGAAACAGCACACCCGCGATCGGCGCGGCCAGCACCGGTGCGGCCCCCCATCGTCGCGCAGTGCTCGACGGAGAGCACCGTCGCGATCCAGCCGAGAGTCGGCACCAGCCTCCTTGTCTCGGTGATCAAGACGGCTGTGGCCAGCATGGATGAGGTTTCGACACCCACAGTGCTAGACCGGGCATCCATGCCAAGCAATGAAAAGAGGGCTCCCACAAGTCGCTGGCCTGCGCAAACCCTCTCGCTGTCGGGACGGCCGGATTCGAACCGACGACCCCTTGACCCCCAGTAGTCCGGTGGCCCAGCGGCATGCTCACGCACGTTTGTCCAGGTCGCCTGAAGCATAAACCGGTCGAGTAAAGTAGTCCTCGCCGTCCACCTGCGGCTGAGTCCGGTGACGGCGGAACGCCGTCCGGCTCTTGCCGCCCTGGTCCAGGCGCAGCGGCGGCTAAGTGGTCGGCGCCGTAAGTCCTTCGGGGGTTGACGGGTGACTGGGGTCAGGGTTCGGGTGTGATGGGGCTGATGTGGATGTCGCAGACGAAGTCGAAGGCGTCCTCGACACTGCCGCTGAACCAGATCTGGTCCTCGTAGCTGTTGCTGCCGGCCACATAGATCGCGGTGCCCCAGCGGTGCGCGGACCCGCCGTAGCGGTACCGCATCAGCGGCAGCCGTTCGCCGTCGGCCAGTTCGCCGGTGACGTACGCGAACCGCCCGCGACAGCGCACATCCACCGCGGCCAGCTGGGGCCATCTCGCCCTGGCGTGTTCGCGCAGCCGCTGCGCCAGGGAATGCTTGGTGGACTCGGGAATCGCCGGCATGGGTCACATCCTGCCCCCGGCGTGTCGACGCCCGACGGCGGCATCGGCAGGGCAACCTGCGAGCCCCACCCCGGATCATTGTCGTGAAGGCTCGCCCGTGCCCGTCCCCCGAGCACGCCAGATCACCTTGCCCGCCGCCGACCGGCACCGGCTCAAGGCCCTGGCCCACTCCCACACCGCCGCCTACCAGCAGGTCATCCGCGCCCGGATCATCCGCGACGCCGCCCACGGCTACTCCAACCAGAAGATCGCCGCCCGGCAGCGCGTGCACATCGACACCGTGCGCCGCTGGCGTGGACGCTACGCCGAGCAGGGACTGCCCGGTCTGGCCGACCGTAAGCGTTCCGGGCGGCCAGTCCGGTTCACGCCCGTGCAGGTCGCCGAGGTCAAAGCCCTGGCCTGCCAGCTACCGGCCGAGGCCGAGGCGCCACTGTCGCGGTGGAGCTGCCCCGACCTGGCCCGCGAGGTCATCGCCCGGGGCATCGTCGCGGCGATCTCGCCCTCCACGATCCGCCGAATCCTGGCCACCGACACCCTCAAACCCTGGCGACACCAGTCCTGGATCTTCATCCGCGACCCCGACTTCGCGGTCAAAGCCACCCGCGTACTCGACCTCTACGCCCGCTCCCACCAAGGCGTCCCGCTCGGCGACGACGAGTACGTCATCTGCGCCGACGAGAAGACCAGCATCCAGGCCCGCTGCCGCTGCCACCCCACCCTGCCACCAGGCGCGGCCCGCGCCATGCGGGTCAACCACGAATACGACCGCGGCGGCGCACTCGCCTACCTCGCCGCCTACGACGTGCACCGCGCCCACGTCATCGGACTCTGCCAGGACACCACCGGCATCGACCCGTTCACCGAACTGGTCGACGAGGTCATGACCCGCGAGCCGTACGCCTCCGCCCGGCGGGTGTTCTGGATCGTCGACAACGGCTCCTCCCACCGAGGCCACGCCGCGATCAACCGGCTGGCCAAGCGCTACCCCAACGCCGTCATGATCCACACCCCGGTCCACGCCTCCTGGCTCAATCAAGTGGAGATCTACTTCTCCATCGTGCAACGCAAAGTCGTCACCCCCAACGACTTCACCAACCTCGACCAGGTACAGGACCGCCTCACCGCCTTCGAGCAGCGCTACAACGCAACCACCCGGCCCTTCAGATGGAAGTTCACCCCAACCGATCTCGCCGATCTACTCGCCCGGATCGAGCGACACGAACCGAAAGAGCAGAACCCCCAACAGCCCTCCAGCCGCGAACGCCAACCCGCCGCACACGCCCTGGCCGCGTAACCCCCGAAGGACTTACGACCTCGACCACTAAGCCCCGACGAGTAACGCAATGTCCGCGATCGTGCAAGTCACCCAGCGCGCCAACCCGAGCAACAGGTCGAACATGCCGGGCGGGTTGCGGCCGGTGAACAGAAGCACGGGCCCGACGATCAGCACACGACGACCGCGACCAGCCTGCCGGACACGTACACGACGGTGCCGCCGTCGCTGCGGACACGCCAGCCGCCGGTCAGCGCCGCGACAATCATCACGTGCGGGATGGCCGGGAGCCAGGCCACCAGCGGGCGCCAGCGCTTGACCGGAAGCGGCGGGTCCGCGTCCAGGCCGGCCAGTTAACTTATCGCCCACGCCGTGAGCTGGGAGTTCCCGGCTCGCGCTGACGAGATCTGGTATGGCCGTGCGGTTGCTGTAGCCCTCGCGAAGAGTGCACCGACCACGTGTTGATCTACAACGAGCGACACGCGCTGACCGTTGTCGACGGGTACCCATGACACGCCCACACGAGGCCGATGACGACTCAACGGGGTGATCAACGAGCACCACCGGGAAGCCTGAACTGAACTTCAAAACGCCAGGTCACCGCCCTTGAGGGAGTTTGGAATGGTATAGGCCGGCCGGCTGAAATTCGACCATTCCGATCATGGGAATCGATACATATTCTTGACGCAGACTTCGCGTCCGGGAGGACCTCCGTGGCCGACGACCCGATCGATACCTATCCCCTCTCCCCCATGCAGCTGGGCATCGTCGCGGACAGCCCGCTCGCGGATGGGCCGAGCCTCGACGCAGTACAGGTGGAGAGCGTCCTGGAATCTGGTTTGGACGCCGGTATCTTCGCGGCAGCATGGCAGCGGGCGGCGGACCGGTACGACGCCCTGCGGACCGCGTTCCGGATCGGTGGGGACGGCGAGGTACGTCAGGAGCTGTATCCGCCGATGCCGTTCCCGATCACGGTGGTGACCGGGGACTGGGAGTCGTTCCTGCGTGCGGATCGGGCGCACGGGTTCCGGGTGGATCGCCTGCCGCTGGTACGCGGTGCCGTCCGGCGGGAGGCGGGTGCGGTGCGGTTCCTGCTGACGTTCCACCACTCGGTGCTGGACGGGCGGTCGCTGCTGCTGCTCCTGCGGGAGGTCTTCGCCACGTACGACGCGCTGCGGACCGGCATGGTCCCCGACCTTCCGCCGGCCATGCCCTATCGCGCGTTCATCGACTGGCTGTCCACGCGGGATGGTGCAGCCGGCCGCGCCTTTTGGCGCGCGACCCTGGCCGATCTTCCGGGCCCGACGCTGATTGCCGGGGATCGGGGCGAGGCCTCCGGCGTCCGGCACGCCGAGCACGACCTGCAACTGACGGAAGAGCTGTCCGAAGGGCTGCGCGAGGTGGCGCGCGAGTGCGGCTGCACGCCCAACACAGTGATGCAGGCGGCCTGGGCCGTGCTGCTCGGCCGCTGTCTCGGCCGGGAGGACGTCGTCTTCGGAGCGGTACGGTCGGTGCGGCGCGACACCGTGCCCGGATCGGACACGATGATCGGCCTCATGCTCAACACCCTGCCGGTACGGGCCCGGGTCGGCGCCTCGTCGACCGTCCGGGAGCTGCTCGTCGCGCTGCGCGGCCAGGCTGTACGGGTCCGCGACCATCAACACGCGTCCCTGATGGAGATCCAGCGGGACGCTGCCGCGGCCGGCGAGCGCCTGTTCGACACGCTCGTGGTCTACGAGAACTTCCTGCTCGACGCGGTCCTACGAGCGCAGGGAGGTGCCTGGACGGACCGGCGTTTCCGGCTGCTGCGCCAGCCGAACTACCCGCTGGTCCTGCAGGTCTTCGCGGAACGCGCGGTCCTGCTGAAGCTGCTGCACGACGAGTCCCGGTTCCCGGTCGGGGCGGTCGCCGGCTACGCGGAGCATCTGCACGAGATCCTGACCGCGATCGCGGCCGACCCGGACCGGCCGATCGCTGACCTCGCGGCGCTGCCGGCTGGGCAGGTGGCGCGCGCGGTGATCAGACCCGTCGCCGGGCGTGGGCATCCGGACGTGAGCACGGTCGTCGCAAAGCGCGCGACCGCCACACCGAACGCGATCGCGGTGGGCGCGGGCACGCGCGAGGTCAGCTGGAGTGAGCTGGACCGCTGGGCGTGGCGGGTGGCCGGCGCGCTCGGCGCGGCCGGCTGTGTGACGGGAACCGTCGTGGCGCTGCACGCCGAGGCGGCACCGGGCACGGTCGCCGGGTTGCTCGGGATCCTGCGGACCGGTGCGGCCTGCCTGCTGCTCGACCCGGAGACGCCGCGGGAGCGACGAGCCGCGCTGGCCGATCGGGCCGGTGCCACGGTGCTGCTGGCCGGCTCGGACGCCACCGCAGCGTGGCCGGCTCGCCTGGCCTTGGTGGACGTCGATGATGCGCCGGACGTGCCGGTGCTACCGAGCGTGGTCAGGGCGACCGCCGCAGCCGTGCTGCTGGACGCGGCGGGTGGCGGTTCCCCACCCATGCCGGTCGTACTCCCCCGGTCCGTCCTCGCGGACCTCGCCGGGCGCGCCGCCACGCTGCCCGGGCTCACCCCGGCCGATGTCGTGGCGTGGCGCGCGGCCGGACCGGCGGCCTGGGTGCTGGAGGTGTGTGCCGCGCTGCTCTCCGGCGCGGTCCTGCACGCAGGGACCGCGAAGATGCGGGCCACGGTGGCCTTCGCCGGCGGCGCGGACGTCGCGGAGCTGGGAGTCTGGGCTGCGGCACACGGTTCGCGGCTGCGAGCCGCCGTGGTCGCCGGACGTGACGGGGTCCGGCTCCCGTTCCCCGTGCACTGCCTCGCCGGCCCGGTCGAGGCGGGTTACTCGCTGAACGGCACGACGCCTACTCACACCTCGGAGACCGCCGTCGGCAGCGCCGGGGCATATACTGTCGACGATCTGGGACGGCTTACGCCCGCCGGGCATACCGGACGGCTGTGCCTGACCGGCGCGGGACTGGCGATCGGCTACGCGGGAGATCCGGCGCGTACCGCCGACCGGTTCCGCCCGGATTCGTTCGGGGACCGGCGCGGCGCGCGGGTGTTCCTCGGTGACGAGGTCGCCCGGGTCACGCCGGACGGTGACTTGGAACTGGCAGCGTCACCGGCCGACGCCATGAGGGCCGAGCCGGACGTGGCGGACGCGGCCGTCACCATGGTCGACGACCGCCAAGTGGCGGTGGTCGTGCCCGCACCGGGTGCCACGATCGTGCCCGCAGTCCTGCTGCGCCGCACCCGCGCGACATCCACCTGCCGGCAGTCCCTCGGCGGCGTGGTGGTCGTGCCTCGGCTACCGCGCACCGGTGCCGGTGGCGTCGACCCGGACGCGCTGGCCGGACTGGCCACGGCCGCGCCGCCGGTCGACGAGGACCCGGACGACCAAGGGGTGCGAGGCCGGATCGCCGCGATCTGGGCCGGCGTGCTTGGCTGCGGGCCGGACGAGGAGCGCGAACTGGCGACCGGCGACCGAGACTTCTTCGAGCTTGGCGGGCATTCACTGTTCGCTGTGTCGGCCGCGCTACGGATCAGCGAGGCATTCGGCGTGGAGGTCCCGGCCCGCTGGATCTTCGACGCCCCCACGGTGCCAGAGTTCGCCGCTCGGCTCACGTGACGTCCAGTAGCGCCTTGTCACAATCCGAAAGGCGAAGTCAGAATCCTCGTTTCCCGCTTCCCTGGTGGGCACGTTCCGAGCGCTCCCGCGGCTCTCGCCGCGAGTAGCGGCGAGAGCGGGCGCCCCCGGTCCGAGCACGCACCCGGACGCACTCCTTCAGCGCCTTGGACCTCACCCGCTGCGCGATGCCGTGCGGGTGCAGCAACGCAACGTCGGTCGATCGATGCGAGCATGTCGAGACCGGCGACCGCCCTGCTGTGGCCCGTCTCCCCCGGCCACACCCGGATCAGCGGGGAGAGCCGGCGTACCTTATCGTCGTCGCCGATGTGGCCGAGCGCGGTCATCGCCAGCACGGTGACGGGTGGCGGACCGGGGCGGCCACAAGAGCGCCGGACCCGGCGCCCAATGAGACGCGGGCAGCGTCTCCGGGTCGGCTCAGAAACGGTCCGACAGGTTCACAGGCGTGCGATGGCGACCACGCGTAGCTCGCTCGTGTACCGGCGGCCCTGCGCGTCCGGCAGCCAGGCGTGCTCCGGGCCGGGAAGCATCTCACTGATCGTCACATCTTCGCCGTCGTCGGCCGCACGCCGCACGGCTCGACTGAGCAGGTCGATCAGCACCGGGGAGTCGAAGTCAGCGTAGAGCGGTTTGGCGTCGCGGGCGGTGCGGATGAAGATGTATCGGGGAAGATTCCGATCCTCTCGCCAGCGTCGCGCGGCGCGGAACCGCTCGTGTTCATCGGCGATCCATGCGAAGGCCGGGTCACGCGGGGCGAAACGCCACGTCTCGCGTTCGACGACGAGCCGGTCGACGGTCAGCCGGGGTGTATGCGGGGCCGGCGCGGACACGCCGAACGCGCGATGGGCCCGGACCATGACCAGCTCGCCGAAGAAGACCATGCTCTCGAACGTGATCCGGCCGTCCCTGCTGGAAATCATCAATTCATCGCCGGTCCGCGTGGCGACCAGCGAGCTCACCGGCACCGCAACCTCGGGTGCCACCCCGCAGCTGTCCTGGGCGTAGAGAATGCGCAGGTCGCGCGGGGCGGTCAGGCCACGCATCATGCGGGACGGCACCTCGCGGGAGAAGACCGCGACGATCTGGGGGTCCGGCAGATCGTGCTCGACCGCGTCGGCCAGTTCGTGTGGTGCGGGGTGCTGGCGGGCGAAAAAGGCGGAGGTTAGCGTGTTGAAGCCGGCGTGCAGTTCGCCGAGGACGAACCGGTGCTCGCCAGCCCGGATCGCGCTGATGCTCGGGCCGTCGATCATCACGTCGGGGCAGCAGTATCGGGTGATGCCGGGCGTGGTGACGGTGGTGGCGAAGACACGGTCCACGGCGTCGCGGAGGCTGGCGGACGCATAGTCGGGGCCGGGCGCGGTGGCGAGCACGGTGGCCCACCGCTGCCGGACCTCGGTGGCGAGGACGTCAAACGCGTCGCCGGCGTCCCGGAAGACCAGATCCTGGGCGTACAACCAGAGGTTCTCGAGCGGCACCTCGGGGCCGTGCCGGACAGCGAGCCGGTCGTACAGCGCGAGAAGCTCTCGGCGGTAGAGCGCCAACGCGCGTTCGGTGAACCAGCGGGCGGAGGTGAGCAGAAGTTCCAGTGGGGGTGCGAGGCTGGCCAGCAGCTCCGGGCCAAGCTCGGCGTCGAGGTCGCGGCGGCAGTCTTCGTAGACGAGCGTGCGACCGGCGTACAACCGGCCGTGGTTGCGGGTGGACGCCTCGCCGGTGACCTCAGTGAACCACTCCTCCAGCGCGGTGAGCGCGGTGCCGAGCCGATCCGGGTCGCCGGTGGCGGCGGCGACCGCCCGGTACCGCTCGGTCAGCGCTTCCACAATGGATTCGGCGCGCTGCCGCGACGGTCCGGCCGGCAGGGGACGCAACAGGTCCCGCAGCGCGCGGATCGGGTCGGGGTCGTCGGCGGCAATCTGCGGGCCCCAGACGATCCGGTGGGCGGCGGCCAGCCGGTGCAGCACCTCGACGACCTCCCCGGGAGTGTCGAAGCCGTTGCCGGCGAACGCGGAGGCGATCGCGTACGCCGGGGTAACGCCGTCGCAGCGGGCGAGGACCGCAGCCTCATCTGGCGGAAGCGTCAGCGGCGGGGCGAGCGGTCGGTGCAGCTGATCGCCGTCCAGGCGCAGGAACGGTGGGATCCGCGGTGCCAGCCACGGCCGCAGCTCCTCGTCCGCGGCGATCACAGCCGCGATCTCGTCCGCGCACCAGCCCTCGAGGTACGTCGTCCGGTCCGCGACCAGGCCCGCTCCCGGGCGTACCGTGATGGCCGGCCCGTCGTCGCGAATTGTGGCCCAGCCGACCGGTCCGAAGAAGCCGATCGTGTCGTTCTTCGCGCAGTATCGCTGCAGGTAGCGGGCGATCAGCGCCTCCTTCTGCCGGTATTTCGAAGAGCGGCGCCCCGGCGAGGCCAGCATCACGTCTACCCCGGTCCGCAGCGCGTGCCGGTTCTGCCAGGTGATCGCCTCCCGCAAAGCCGGCTCGGCCGCGAGCGCGCGCAGGTCCGCCGCGAGTTCCGCGCCGGCCCGCGCGAACTCCTCCTCGCCGATGTCCGCGAGCCCGGGGCGGCTCAGCCGGGCGAGCCAATCGACCGGCATGCCCGCACCGCGCAGCGCCACCCACCGCCAGATCGCCCATCGCTCGCCGAACGGCACGAGGTGCCGGGCGGCGGCGTGCTCAGCCGCGGCCGCCATCGTCACCCAGGGCCGCGCGGACATCCTGCGGCGACAGCTGCCTAATCTCTTCGAGCAATTCATCGTCCCCCTCGGTCAGCTGCCGCCAGACCATCTCGGCCAGGGTGTCGACGGTCGGCGCGTCGAAGAGGTCCCCGGGGGTCAGGCGTACGGCGAACTCGTCGTTGACGACCGCGACGACCCGGGTGGCCAGGAACGACGTGCCGCCGAGCTCGAAGAAGTCGTCGTGGTCGCCGACCCCGGCGATGCCCAGCAGTTCTGCGAAGACCCGACGCAGCCGGACCGTCACGTCGTCGGCGGACTCGGCCGGGAGGTCCGCCACGTCGGAACCGGCCGGGCGCGGCGTCCCGTCATGAACGCCGGGCGCGATCCAGTGCCGGTTCGACGCGAACGGGTACCCAGGCAGGGGCACCCGGCCGGCACTGGGGCCGTGGAAGGTCTTCCAGTCGATGGTGCCGCCGGCCAGCCAGAGCCGGCCGAGCGCGGTGACCAGTGCCTTCTCCTCGCCATCCGGATCGTTGCCGGGACCCGTGCGGCCAAGCGTGGGCAGGGCGGGGCGGCCGGCGACGAAGCCGGTCAGCGCCGTACCCGGCCCCACCTCGAGAAGGACGCCGTCCGGCAGCGTGCGAAGCCCTTGCCGGAACCGCACCGGATCGGCGGCCTGCCCTGCCCAGTAACCCGGGTCGGTGGCCTCCGCCGCGGTGATCCACCGGCCAGTCCGACACGATACGAACGGGATCTCCGGTGGGCGCGCCTCCACCCCGGCCACCGCCTCGGCCAGCTCGGCCAGTACAGGCGCGACCATCGGCGTGTGGAACGCGTGCGAGACCGCGAGCCACCTGGTCGCGACAGCGGCGCGGGACAGCCGTTCCGCGAACGCATCGACCGGGCCGGGCTCGCCCGCCACGACGCAACTGCCCGTCGCGTTGTCCGCCGCCAGCCAGACGCCGTCGGGCAGCGTCGGCAGCTCTTCCGCGGCAATGGCGACGGCGAGCATCGCCCCGGGCCGCAGGCCCGCCATCAGGCGCCCGCGCGTCACCACCAGCGCTACCGCGTCAGGCAGCGAGAACGTCCCGGCCAGCGTGGCAGCCACGTACTCGCCGACGCTGTGCCCGAGCATCGCGGCCGGCCTGATCCCCCACGATCCGAGCAGGCGCGCCAGTGCGTACTCCACCGCGAACAGCGCGGGTTGCACGATCTTGGTGTCCGTCAGGCGCGCTGCGGCCTCCGGCGCGTCATCGAACAAAAGCTCCGCCAACGGTACGCCGTGCGCGCGGGCCAACCCGGCGACCTCGTCCAGCGCGGCCCGAAAGACCGGTTCCGTCTGGTACAGCCCGTGTCCCATCCGCGGACGCTGCGCACCCTGCCCTGGGAACAGGAACATCACGGGTACGTCGTCGGCCGGCTCGTGCGCCTGCCGCACGCCGCTCCGGAGCGCTTCGGCGGCACCTGCCGGGTCCTCGGCCACCACCACAGCGCGGTACGCCTCCCGCGGCCGCCCGGCGTGCAACGTGAACGCCACGTCGGTCAGGTCGTCGCCGGGCGTCAACCGGTCTGCCAGGCCGGCGCGCATCCGGTCCAGCGCCTCCCCCGACCGGGCGGAGACTGCGACCGCGTGCCATCGGTGCCGCCGACCGGGCCCGGCCGCCGGCTCGGGTGCTTGCCGCAGGACCGCGTGCGCGTTCGTCCCACCCATACCGATCGAGCTGACCGCCGCGACCCGCGACCCGTCACCCGGCCACGGCTGCGCGACCCTGGGTAGGTAGAACGGGCTGTCCGCGAGGCACAGCTCTGGGTTGATCCTGCGGAGGTACGGGCTCGGTGGCAGCACGCCGGCGCGGAGCGCGAGCACTGTCTTGATCAGACCGGTGACACCGGCCGCCGCGTCCAGGTGACCGATCAGCGCCTTGACCGACCCGAGCGCGCAGAACCCGGTCCGGTCGGTCGCGGAACGGAACGCCCTGGTCAGCGCCGCGACCTCGATCGGGTCGCCGAGCGGAGTGGCTGTGCCATGCGCCTCGACGTACCCGATCCGTGTGACATCGACGCCGGCCAGCCGTTGCGCGGTCCGGATCATCTCGGCCTGCCCGTCTATCCGGGGCGCGGTGAAGCCAACCTTGTCGCCGCCGTCGTTGTTGACCGCAGTGGCCGCGATCACCGCGTGCACGGTGTCGCGGTCGCGGACCGCGTCAGCCAGCGGTTTGAGGACCACGGCGGCCGCGCCACTGCCAGGGACCATGCCGTCGGCCGTGGCGTCGAACGGCCGGCAGACCCCGCGCGGAGACAGTACCCCGCCGGGCTCGGGGTGGTACCCGCCCTGCGGCGGCTGGACGGAGACTCCACCGGCGATCGCGATCTCACACTCGCCGGCCAGCAGCGCCTGCCCGGCCAGGTGCACCGCGACCAGCGAGGTCGAGCAGGCCGTCTGCACAGCCACGCTGGGCCCGGTGAGGTTGAGGTGGTAGGAGACCCGGGACGCCAGCATGTCCTTGTCATTAGCGATGATCAGTTCGCCGTAGCCGGCGTTGGTGGTGCCGCCGAGCAGGTTGCGCAGCAGGTACGTGCTGATGCTGCCGCCCGCGTAGACGCCGACCCGGGCACGGCCGCCGTTGTAGTGGCCGGCGTGCTCCAGCGCATGCTGCGCGGTCTCCAGGAAGATCCGCTGCTGCGGGTCGAGCAGTGCAGCGTCACGCGGCGAGTATCCGAAATAGGCCGCGTCGAATCGGTCGATGTCGTCCAGCCGTCCCCAGGCCGCGACGTGGCCGGGCCCCTCCGGATCGGTACGGGTGATCCGTTCCCGTCCGGCCAGGACCGTCTCCCACAGACGCGCGCAGTCTGGTGCCCCGGGGAAGCGGCCGGCCATGCCGATCACCGCGATCTCCAGGCCGGTGAGCTCGTCCGGCGACGTCGTCATCGGCCCACTCCCGCCGCCGGGGCCGGCTCACGTTCGAGGTCGCGGACGTGACGGGAGAAGTACGTGGCGATCCCGGCCACGATCGGCAGCAACCCGACGGTCATCAGCAGGCCTGCGATGCCGCGCTCCTCGCCGAGTAGCGGCGTGAAAACCGCGTCGGCCAGGACTCCGGCGGTGAGCGCGGAGACCGGCACCGAGGCGAGCGCCACCACGCGGAGCGTCGCGAACGCGCGGCCGAGCATGTCGGCCGGCACCTTGGCCTGCCAGATCGTCGCGTTGCAGGCGTTGATCACCGGCAGGGCCAGGGCGTAGACGAGCACGCCGGCCACGACAACCGGAACTGCGGCGCGCACGCCGAGCATCGCGACGCCGATGCCGAAGACGATGCCGGCGCCGAGCACGCCGTGGATGCGGCGGCGCGGCCCGCCCCAGACGATCATGAGGATGGCGCCGGCGAGCCAGCCCAAGCCCTCGGCGGAGAGGATGAAACCGAGGTCGCTCTGCGTGCCGAACTCCAGGACCAGCGGGGGCAACAGCGCGAGCGTGAAGCCGGCAGCGATGTTGGCGATCGAGAAGAAGCCGAGCAGGATCAGCAGGCCGCGTTCGCGGGAGATGTAGGCCCAGCCGGCGGCGACGTCGCCGAGGATCCGGCGGACGCCGGTGGCCTGCCCGGTCGCGGCCGGCTGCGGGATCCGGATCACCGCCAGGACAACCACCATCGCGGCGAACGTGACCAGGTCGATGAGGACCACACCGAGGATTCCGACGACCGGGATCAGCACGGCGGCCAGCGCCGGGGCGAGCAGGCGGGAGGACGCGTTCGCCATCTGCACCATGCTGTTCGCGCGGGGCAGCAGACGCTCCGGGACCAGCTGCGGTACGGAGGAGGCGAACGCCGGGTACTGGATCGCGCCGCAGGTGGCGACCAGGAACGTGACCGCATAGACCAGCGGCACGCTCAGCGCGTCCGCCGCGACCAGCACGATCAGCACGGCCAGCACGGCAGCGCCGCCCGCGTTGGCAAGCAGGATCAGCCGGCGCCGACTGTACCGGTCGGCGAGCACGCCGCCTACCAGCGTGACCAACACCTGCGGGAGGTAGAGCACGGTCACGACGCCGGCGAACTGGGCGGCAGATCCGGTGGTCCGATAGACCCAGACGCCGAGCGCAAAGCCGGTCATCGCGGTGCCGGTCAGCGACACCAGTTCGGCCAGCCAGAGCGCCACGAACGTACCCAGCCTGCTCGGTGCCTGCGTCATGCCGGACTCACCTCGACGCTGCGGTCACGCCGTGGTCTGCGCTGAGCCGATGATTCGCTCCCGAGCTCGCTCATTCTTGCTGCCCCTTCGCCTGGCGGAGGCGGAGCGCGCCAGCACGGCGGCGCTCCGCGGGATCGTCGCCGGACGTCTCCGGTGGTGCGGTGGCGGCCAGGTGACCGGCGAGCGCGGCGATGGTCGGGTGGTCGAAGAGATCCAGCATGGACACCTCGGCGCCGAGCCGTTCGGCGAGCAAACCCCGGACGCGCAGCATCAGCCGGGAGTGGCCGCCGAGGTCGAAGAAGTTGTCCTGCGGACCGACGACAGGCACGTCCAGCACCTCGCGCCAGACCTCGGCGATCCGGCCGGCGAGCGGTCCGCCCGACTCCGCGACCGGCCTGGCCGTGGTCGTGGCGGCCTGGGTCGTTGCGGCCGTCGGGGCCGGTGTGGGCAGGCCCGGAAGGACCGCGTCCGGACTCGCCAGGGTGTCAAGGAGCCGCAGGTATCCGTTGGCAAGCCGGTCCGCGCCGGCCGGATCCAGCACCGTACCCCGGTAGAAGAAGTCGCAGACCGTGCCGTCCGGGGTCTCGCGGACGCCGAGCGTCAGGTCGTACTTGGCGGTGCCGGTGAAGATTTCCTCCACGGAGAGGCGGCAGTCACCGAGGGCCGGCAGCTCGGCCTGCGCCGGATGCAGCCAGAACACGGTCTGGAAGAGAGGGCTGCGTCCGGCGCCGCGGGCCGGGCCCATCTCCTGAATGATGTCCTCGAACGGGATCTGGCGACCGAATCCGTCCAGCACCGCGTCCCGTACCCCGGCGAGAACATCCGCGAAGGTCGGCGTGCCGGTCATCGTCACGCGCAACGGCAGCATGTTGACGAACAGTCCGACCGCGTGCGCGGTCTCCGGGCGCAGGCGGTCCGCCGCCGGTGACCCGATCACCACGTCGGTGCGGCCGGTGTGCGTGCGCAGCAGCACCGCGAACGCGGCGAGCATGGTCATGAACGATGTGCATCGATGCCGACGGCCGACGGCCCGGACCCGGTCGGCCAGGTCCGGGGTAAGGCGCACGCGGTGCAGCCCGTCCGGGGTGCCCGGGGGCGGGGAGCCGGGCAGGGTCAGAGGCGGTGGCACGTCGTGCAGGCGATCCCGCCAGTACGCGAGGTCGGCGCCGCCCGGAGGGGTGCGCTGGGCATCGATCAGGTCCGGGTACGCGGCGGGGTGCGGCGGCAGCTCCGGGGTGCGGTGCGCGGCGCGAGCCGCGTACGCCTCGGCGAGCTGGGCGAAGAACACCCGCGCCGACCCACCGTCAAAGACGAGGTGATGAACGACCAGGATCAGCTCGTGCCGGTCCGGCGCCGACCGCAGCAGCTCGGCCCGCAGCAGTGGGCCTCCGGCCAGGTCGAACGGCGCCCGGGCCAACTCCTCCGCACGCGCCGTCGCGGTGTCGAGCGGCAATGCGCCGAGGTCGGTGACCGGCAGCGTGAACGCGCCGGCCTGCCGGATCCGTTGCCGCAGCTCGGTGCCGGTGAGCGTGAACGAGGCCCGCAGCGCGTCGTGGTGGGCGACCAAGTCGCCGAGGGCGGAGCGCAGCGCGCCGGGGTCGAGCAGGCCGTCCAGCCGGACCCGGTACGGCACGTGGTAGGCCGGGCCCGGGGTGAGCTGCAGGGCGAACCACATCGATTCCTGAGCGGGCGACACCGAGATAACGCTTGCGTCGTCGACCTCGACTGCACCGTCGATCATTAAAATCCCCCGAATGCTTCGGCCGGCACGGAACCCGTTGTACGAAAAGTCGATGATCGAATGCTCGACGTCGGGAATTATGTCATGGATACCGAATTGAAGAAAGAAGCAGAACGCGGTCGCGAAATTTCAGAAATTGGCCATAGTAGATACATGTGCATCATGTCTGGCATCCGCCGACATCACCCACAGAGTAGCTACAAACCCATAAAAATCGGGCTATTCGGACAGCGTTGACGGGTACAGATCGGCCGGTTAGATTGCGTTGGTCACGAACGTCGACTAACGAGAGTGATCATTAATGACCACTTCCGAAGCAGAGGTCACCCCTTCCATCGAGGACTGCGTAACCGCCAACAGAAACGGCTGGAATCTGCGCGTAAAAGAGCATCTCGACACTGAATTCTATGGTGTCGATGCTTTCAAGAACGGTCGAAACACGGTGCAGAGAATCGAAATCGAGGAAGTCGGTGACGTCACCGGCAAATCACTTCTGCATCTACAGTGCCATTTCGGCCTGGACACAATGTCGTGGAGCCGGCTGGGCGCCCGTGCCACCGGCGTCGACCTGTCCGACGAGGCGATCGAGAACGCCCGCGCGATCGCGGCCGACCTCGGGTTGGACACCAGGTTCATCCGCAGCGACATCTTCGAGCTGCCGGAGACGCTGGACGAGAAGTTCGACATCGTCTTCACCAGCTACGGCGCGCTCGTGTTCATGCACGACCTGGACCGGTGGGCCGAGATCGCCGCCTCCTATCTGAAGCCCGGCGGCAAGGTGTGCATCGTGGAAATCCACCCGGTGCTACCACTCTTCACCGAGATCGACGGAGAGCTACGCCTCACCTACTCCCTGTTCCAGGACGGTCCGAACCGGATGGAGGTCGCGAAGACCTACGCCGATCTCAAGCCCGTCGAGCCACACACTGAGTATTTCTGGCGGTGGTCCGTCGGCAGCCTGTCGACCGCGCTCATCAACGCTGGCCTGCGCATCGACCGACTCCGCGAGCTGCCGTTCGACATCCGACAGCGGTTCCCGTCGATGGCACAGGGCAAGGACGGGTACTGGCGGCTCCCCGGCGACCCGCTGCCGCTGGTCGTCACACTCGTCGCCACGATGCCGGAGCAGTGAGGACGGCACCGTGACCGCACCGCTTCCGCCGGCGCTCGCGACCGACCTTCCCGCCGCACCGCTGCTGCAACGAGCGCTGCTGATCCGCCGGGCCGAGGAGCGGCTGCTCCAGCTCTTCGCCGACGGTGAACTGTCCGGTACCGTGCACTGCTGCATCGGCCAGGAGTTGGTCGGCGCCGCGCTGGGCGAGGTCCTGATCCGGGACGACACCGTCTTCTCGAACCACCGGTGTCACGGGCACTACCTCGGCGCGGGGCACGACCTGGAAGGGCTGTTCGCCGAAATCATGGGCCGCCGCGACGGGGGCTGCGGCGGCCTCGGCGGCAGCCAGCACCTGCATCGGGACGGCTTCTACTCCGGCGGCATCCTCGGCGGCCTGGTGCCGATCGCCGCCGGAGCCGGCATGGCGCATCGGCTCGACGCCTCCCCCGGGATCGCAGTCGCGGTCATCGGCGACGGCACGCTCGGCGAGGGCGTGCTCTACGAGACGATGAACCTGGCCGCGCTCTGGCACCTGCCGCTGCTGCTGGTCCTGGAGCGCAACGGCGTGGCGCAGTCGACCGACACCCACACCACCACCGCAGGCACCGCCGCCGGGCGCGCGGAGGCGTTCGCCATCCCGGTCGTGGAAACCAGCACCGGGGACCCGGCCGCGCTGTCCGCCGCCACGGCGCACGCCGCCCGGACGGTCCGCTCCGGCGCGGGACCGGTGATGCTGATCATCGACACGTTCCGGTTGGCCCCGCACTCCAAGGGCGACGACCACCGCGATCCGGCGCGAATCGCCGCGGGTTGGTCCCGTGACCCGCTGCAGCGGGCTCTGGACCAGGGCGGGGAGACCGTCGCCGCGCTGGACCGAGCCGCGCGCGAGCGGGTGACGCAGGCCGTGGAGACCGCACGGGCCTCGCCGAGACCGGACCCGGCCGTGCTGCTGGCCCGGCCGGCCGACCCGAAGCCAGCGCGCTTTCACCGGATGGCCGCCACCGACGGCCGGCGGGTCGTCACCGCGCTGCGCGACGGTCTCAAGGCGCTGCTCGACGCGGACCCGGGAATGCTGCTGCTCGGCGAGGACGTCGAGGATCCGTACGGTGGCGCGTTCATGGCCACGGCGGGATTGAGCACACTGTTCCCCGGCCGAGTTCGTAACACGCCGATCTCCGAGGCCGCGATCGTCGGAGTCGGCACCGGGCTCGCGCTCGGCGGCCGGCGCGCGCTCGTGGAGATCATGTTCGGCGACTTCGTGCTGCTCGCCGCCGATCAGCTGATCAACCAGGCAGCGAAGCTGCGCACGGTCTACGGCGCGGCCGGGCCCGGCCGCCTGATCGTGCGCACCCCGATGGGCGGACATCGCGGGTACGGACCCACACACAGCCAGACACTCGACAGGCACCTCTTCGGCGTGCCCGGCCTACGCGTCGCCGCGCTGCACAGCCTGCTCGACCCGCTCACTGTCTACCGCGGACTGCTGGACGCGGACGGCGACCCAGCAGTCGTGCTGGAGAACAAACTGCTCTACGGCCGCAGGCTCGGCGCCGGCCTGCCGGAGGGGTTCATCGCCTGGCAGACCGCGGACGCGCTGCCGACCGTGCGGGTGGCCGCGGACGACACCACCGCCGACGTCACGCTCATCGGTTACGGCGGGATGCTCGACGATCTACTCACCGCTGCCGACCGGCTCTTCGCCGAGCACGATGTGCTCGCCCAGGTCCTCTGCCCAGCCCAGATCTTCCCGTTCGACCTGGGCCCGCTGCGCCCGCTGCTGGCCGGCGGCCGCGCGATCGTGGTCGCCGAGGAGGGGCAGGGCTTCGCCGGTTTCGGTGCTGAGGTCCTAGCCCAGCTCGCCGAGCGCCCGGTCGCCGGCTCACCCCGGCTAGCGCGGGTCGCCGCCGCGCCGGTTCCGATCCCGGCCGCTCCTTCGCTGGAACGGGCGGTCCTGCCCACGGCCGACTCGGTCGTCGCCGCGACGCTGGAGGTACTGCACAGTGCCGGCTGAAGTAACTCTGCCGAAGCAGAACCCGAACGACGACGCCGCCGAAGTGCTCCGCTGGCTGGTCGCCGACGGCGACCAGGTCTCGGCCGGCGACGACCTGCTCGAGGTCGAGTCCGCCAAGGCAGTCACCGTCATCGAGTCACCCGGCCCCGGCTACCTGCGGCAGCTCGCCGCCGAGGGCGACGTAGTCCCTACCGGCGCACCGATCGCGCTGCTCTTCACCTCGATGGACGAGCTGGCCGCGACCGCGCCCGCACCGAACCCGGGCGAGACCGCACCGGCCGTGACCGGGCCACGCTTCTCCGCCGAGGGCCTGCGCGAGCTGCGGCGGCTCGACCTGAGCGCGGACCTGTTCCAGGGACGCGGCCTGGTCACCGGCGCGATGGTCCGCCGGAGCGCAGAGGAGCTGGCGCACGCCGGATCCGCAGTGCGGCGCACACCGATCGGCCCGGCCAAGCAGACCGAGATCGCCCGCCTGCACGCGGGCGGCGCCGCGCTCGCCAGCGCGCTCACCGTCGCGTTCGGCGCGGATGTCCTCGACCGGGCGCCGGCCGAGGGCGACGTGCCACCACTGCCGCTGGCACTGATCATCCACGCGCTGGCCGGCGCCCTGACCGAGTTCCCCGGGCTGAACGCGCGGTTCGCCGGTGACCATGTGGAGCAGTACACCGACATCAACGTCGGCGTGGCGGTAGACGCCGGGCACGGCCTGCGGGTGCCGGTGATCAAGCACGCGGACCGGCTCGGGCCGGAACAGATCACGCTCGACCTGCTCGACCTGCTCGCCGCGTACCACGATCGCGGCCTCCACGCGGACGACGTCGCCGGTGCCACCGTCACCGTCAGCGACCTGTCCGGGCAGAATATCCTGCAGTTCCAGCCGCGGATCAACCAGGACCAGACGCTCGCGGTCGGCGTCGGCGCGGACACCTCGCTGCCCGGCCGCCCGATGACGCTGACCGCAGTCTTCGACCACCGGGTCTCCAGCGGCCGAGCCGTGGCCGACTTCCTCACCCGGGTGCGCGCGCGGCTGCTGGAGGACCGATGAGCGGCCCGCTCGCCGCGCAGCTGGCCGGGCTCACCCCGGAGCAGCAGCGGCTGTTCCTGCAGCGGCTGCGGATGCGCCGGCGCCGGCAGAGCGCCGGGGAACGCCCGGCGGCACCGGCCACGTCCTGGCCGCTGTCCCACGCCCAGGAACGGCTGTGGCTGCTGGAGACGCTGACGCCGGGCGACCCGGCGTACACCGTGCCGTTCGCGATCCGGATCGCCGGCCCGCTCGACCGGCCGGCGTTGGAGACTGCGATCCGGACGGTGCTGGACCGACACGGCGCGCTGCGCACCATCATCGTCGAGGAGGGCCCGGCGCAGGTGGTCCGCGACGACCTGCACGCCGCGCTTGTCTGGACCGACCTGTCCGGGCTGCCGGCGCCGGAGCGCGCCACCGCGTTCGACCGGCTCGCGGCCGAGCACTGTGTCCGGACATTCGACCTGACCACGGGGCCGCCGGTGGCGCTGCACGCGGTCCGGCTCAGCGATCAAGAGACCGTGCTGCTGGCAGCCGTGCACCACATCGTCTTCGACGCGACCTCGGTGACGATCGTCCTCGACGACCTGGCCGCGGCGTACGGCGACGTGGTCGCCGGCCGGCGGAGCGCATCGGCCGGCCCTGGGCACAAGTTCGGGGAGCACTGCGCGGCGGAGCGTGCCGCGGACCGGGAGCGCGGGCTGATGTACTGGACGGACACGCTGCGCGGTGCGCCACCACTGTCCACGCTGCCGGCGCGCCGGGCCCGAGCCGAGTCTGGGCCGGGCGGGCACGTACCGCTGTGGCTGCCGGCCGGCCGGACCACAGAGCTGTTCGAGCTGCTGCGGACGGAGCGGGTGACGCGGTACGCGGCGCTGCTTGCTGCGGCCGGTCTGGCGCTGCGGCGCGCGAACGGGCAGGACACCGTGGTCGTCGGTGTGCCGGCGAGCACGCGTACCCGGCCGGATCTGGCCCACGTGGTCGGCTGTTTCTACAACCCGCAGGCGCTGCGGCTCGATCTGGAAGGCGACCCGCCGGTACGGGAGTTGCTGCGTCGCGCCCACCGTGCCGTCGGCGGAGCCCAGGCGAACGCGAACGTGCCGTTCGGGGACGTCGTCCGGGCCCTGCGCGCAACCCGTGGCGACCGGCACAACCCGCTGTTCCAGACCATGCTGAGCCTGCTCGACGCGCCGTCCCGGGAGCGGCACGGCGACGGGGCGCGGTTCACGCTCGACCCGGCGCCGGCCGGGCGTACCGACATGGATCTGTTCGTCACCGTCACCGTCACCGTCGGCGCGGACGGCGGTCTGGTCGGCGTCTGCCGGTTCGCCGGCCACCTAGATGAGCCGGACGTGGCCGCGTGGGTGGCCGACCTGACTGGGCTGCTGGATCGGATGGCAGACGGCGCGGACCAGCCGATCAGCCAGTTCGCGCCGATACCGGATTTGGTCCGGACGGCCGTAGCTGCACCCGCAGAGCCCGTCTACCGGGCGCCAGGCACCCCGGCGGAAGCACTGCTGGCCGGTGTCTGGGCGCGGGTGCTCGGCGTGGACCGGGTCGGCGCGGACGACAACTTCTTCCAGCTAGGCGGCGACTCCATGCAGGTGATCCAGGTGATCGCGGAGACGGCTGCGGCCGGGCTGTCCCTCTCCCCGGGCGACCTACTGCGCCACCCTACCGTCACCGGGCTCGCCGCCCTGGGGCCCCGACAGCCGCAGGTATGGGAGAGGGTGGTCACTGGTGACGTGCCGACGACCCCGGCGCAGGCATGGTTCCTGACCGAAATCCTGCCGCACCTGAGCCATCCCGGGCACTTCAACCATCCGTACCATGCGGAACTGCTCCGGCCGGTGACCGCGGCTGAGCTGTCCGGCGCGGTGGCCACACTGGCCCGCCGGCACGACGCGCTGCGGCTGCGACTGGTCATGGACGGCGACGGACGGCGACGGCAGATCAGCCTCCCGGACGCCGGGCCAGTGCCATTCGACACGCACGACCTACGCGACGCCGACGTAGAGCGGGCAGACCGGCTCGCTGCGGACATAGCGGATACGGCACAGCGACGCCTGTCGCTGTCGGCGGCTCCGATGCGGGCCGTTCATTTCCGAATGCCCGGCGGGCAGCCCGACCGGCTCCTACTCATCTGCCATCACCTGCTGGTCGACGGTTTCTCCCGCACGCTGCTCATGAACGACCTCGCGGACGTGCTCGACCCCGGCGCGGCACCGGCGCCGCCGTCGCTGCCGTACGCCGCGTGGGCGCACCTGCTCCGGGACGCGGCTAGCGCGCCGGAGCTGATCGGCCAGCGCGCGTTCTGGCGCGCGCAGGCCCGCGCCGAGGAACTGCCGGTCGACCTGCCCGGCACCGCCGTCCGATTCGGATCAAGGGTCGGGGTGCGCCGGAGCCTCGCCGCCGACGTCACCGCGCGGCTTGCCACGGAGGCGCGCCAAGCCGGTACCGGTCTCAGCGATCTGCTGCTGGCCGCCACCGCCGTTGCGGTCGCCGCGTGGCAGGGCGGCGACGAGCTGACCGTCGCGCTGGCCGCGCCGGGCCGCAACGGGCCGCCCGGCCACGACGTCGACGTGACGCGGACGGTCGGCTGGTTTCAGTACTTCTACCCGCTCCGCCTGCGTCTAGGCCGCACATCATCCCTGCTGCGGCTCGCCGGCGAGCTGCGCGCGCAGATCGAGGCAGTGCCAATGCACGGGCTCGGGCACGGCCTGCTCACCCACGCACACCCCGATCCGGCCGTACGGGAGGAGATGGCGCGATCGGCCAGGCCGCAGGTCAGCTTCAATTACCTGGGCGAGATCGGCTCCTGGGACCGGCAGCCGGCGGCCCGGGTCCTGCGGCCGTCGGCGCACCCGTCCGGCACCGCCCAGGATCCGGACGGCCGCTGGCCGTACCTGCTCGACGTGGCGGGTGAGCTGCGCGATGGCCGGCTGCGGTTCGCCGTACACCACGACACCGGATTGCATCGCGCGGCAACCATGGACGGGCTCGTGGACGAGATCGTCCGACTCCTGAACGGGGACGCGCGATGACACACCTCGTGGTGGTCAACGACGAGGAGCAGTACTCGATCTGGCCGGCCGACGGCACAACGCCACCAGACGGCTGGCGCGAGACCGGATTCACCGGCAGCCGCGTGGAGTGCTTGGACCACATTGGCCGAGTGTGGACCGACCAGCGCCCGCGCAGCGCGCGCGGCGACGGCGTCCACGACCTGGTGGAGGCGCAGGTCGCGGCGCGCCCGAACGAGCCGGCCGTGGCGGACGCGACGAGCGGGGACACCCTCACGTACGCCGGGCTGTGGTCGGCGGCCGGCGCGCTCGCGGTCGAGCTGGCCGGTGGCGGCGTCGGCGCCGGTGACACCGTCGGCCTGCGGGTGAGCCGTTCCGTTGACCTGGTGGTCGCGATGCTCGCCGTCACCCGGGCCGGCGCGGCCTACCTATGTCTGGACGCGGACGCGCCGCCGGACCGGATCACCTCGATCCTCGACCAGGCCAAGATCGCCGCGATGCTGCACCCGGCCGACGCAGCCGACGGCATGCCGGTCACCCGCGGCCTGCGGCTGGCCGTGCACCGGGACGCCGTGTCCGCCGGGAGCGCGTTGCCACCGGCCACCGCCCCGGACGACCCGATCTACATCATGTACACGTCCGGATCCACCGGGGAGCCGAAGGGCGTGGTAGTGCCGCACCGCGCGGTGCGGCGGCTCGCCGTCAACCCGCTGTTCTGCACCATCGCGCCCGGTGACCGCGTCGCGCACGCGGCCAACCCCGCGTTCGACGCCGCCACCTTCGAGGTGTGGAACACGCTGGTCGCTGGTGGCACCGTGGTGGTCTTCCCTGCACTTACCGACGTAACGTTCGCCCAGTGGAGCACGCTGCTGATCTCGGCGGGCATCACCACCATGTTCCTCACTACGTCGCTGTTCCACCTGATCGCCCGGGAACGACCTGCCGCGCTCGCCCCGCTGCGCAACCTCATTGTCGGCGGCGAGCAGTTGGACCTGATCGCGGTCCACCGGGTCCTCGCCGCCGGTCCACCCGGCCGTATCGTCAACGGGTACGGGCCGACTGAGACCACTACGTTCGCCGCGTACTTCGACTGCACCGAGGCAAGTCTCTCCGATACGGACCGCATCCCGATCGGCCGGCCGCTGCAGCGGACCACGCTGCGAATCCTCGACAAGGACCTGCAGCCCATACCGCCGGGCGAGACCGGCGAACTGTGCGTCGGCGGCCCCGGCGTCGCGCTCGGCTACCTGCACCAGCCCGACCTCACCGCGCTGCGGTTCGTCACCGACCCCGCTACCGGCGAGATCATCTACCGCACCGGCGACTTGGCGCGCCTGCGGCCGGACGGCAACTACGAGGTGCTCGGCCGGCTTGACCGCCAGATCAAGCTGTGGGGCTTCCGGATCGAACTGGAGGAGGTCGAGTCCGCAGTCCTGGCCACCGGGCTGGTCGACGCCGCGTTCGTAGAGAAGACCGGTTCAGGCCCCGACTCGATGCTGGTCGGGTTCGTCCTGGCCGCCGCCAGCGACAACGCGCCGGGCACGCTGCCGCGGCGGCTGAACACGGCACTCGGCACGCGGCTGCCCGGCTACATGATCCCGGCCCGCTGGCTGGTACTGCCCGAGGTGCCGCTCGGTTCCACCGGCAAGGTCGACCGCCGAGCGCTGCACCGAATGCTGGCCGGTCCCCAGTAGTTACGCACAGGACAGCAACGCGGCATCGATGGAGATCCTGCGCCCGCGGCTGAGCCGATGCCCGCCAGCGACAATGCGCCAGGACCCAATTGCGACTCAACCGTGAGTCGCCGCGACGCGCCTACGAGGGGCGCGTGAATTCGGCTACGTCCCGTCGCTGCCGGCAGACACACACAGGTCTTCCGGTTCTCGGACTCGATTGATCCCTGGCCGCCGTCCCTCCTGGCACCCTGGGCGCGGCTCGGCGACGAGGCGCCCTCGCGGTTGTCCCGCGCGCTCAGGTACCGCAACAGCGCCCGAACACTCTTCGGCCCGAACCACGTCAGTGACCAGCAGCATGCCCAACTCCGACAGGCGGGCGCCGGTGTTGGCGTACAACCGGACCAGCGCCTCGTCGCGCAGGCCGACGAACCCCTCGCCCCGATACGCCTGCAGCACCTTCGCCGTTTCCGCCTCCCCAGCACCGGCACCGGCGTCGGCGGCGTCTTCGGCGGCCGTGAACCGGCCAAGTAGAGGAGTCATCGCCCCCGACGCCATCGACTTCCCTGCCGCCGGCCACACGCCTCGATGCGGGCCGGAGCGTCTGGACCGGGTGTGGCCACTCGCCGCGATCGGCGTGGACCCCTCGCAGACGGAGGCGCTGCTGGCGGATGACTTCATCGAGACGGTCATGCTGACCGGGACACGGGTATTCGCACTGTCGGGGATCGAGCACCCCAGCCCTCGGTTCCGGATCGGGGTGCTACCGCTACGCGACCAATTCACGAGTGATGCAGGACAGCCGGAACCTTCGTGATGGACCTGGATGATGCTGGTTGCTGCACCTAGCACCTCAGCCGCAACCAGGACGGACTCGCACCCGTTTTGTCCAAAAATAGTCCGTCGTTAAGAGGTCCAACGACGATCACAACGCCGCCGACACAGTACTCCCACCAGGCGATTTTCAGCGGAGGCAACCAAGACCGGCTCGCTACACCACCCGAGTTAAGGGTTCCAGCAACGCCTCGCACGCCAGCACATCGAGGCAGATGAACAAGCCGAGGGCTCCCACAAGTCGCTGACCTGCGGAAACCCTCTCGCTGTCGGGACGGCCGGATTCGAACCGACGACCCCTTGACCCCCAGTCAAGTGCGCTACCAAACTGCGCCACGTCCCGCTGCCACAGAATGACATCTGTGGCAACCGGTACAGCCTAGCGCATCCGCGGCAGGGGGCCGCGCGCCCCCACCTGTGGATCGGACCGGCTGACCGGAGCCCTACTCAGCCGTGTGCCTTGCCCCGCCCACCGGGGCCGACCTGCTTGCGCGGCCGGACCGAGACGTCGATCGGGGTACCCTCGAAACCGAACTCCTCCCGCAGCTTACGTTCGACGAAGCGCTGGTAGCCGGCATCGAGTGGACCGGTGGTGAACAGCACGAACCGAGGTGGTGCGACGCCGGCCTGGGTGGCGAAGAGAATTCTTGGTGCCCGGCCGCCCCGCACCGGGTGCGGGGTGGCCTGAGTCAGGGCGGTGATCCACTGGTTGAGCTGTCCCGTCGGGATGCGGGTTTCCCAGCTCGCCAGGGCGCTACGCAGCGCGGGCGCGAGCCGCTCCACCGACCGGCCGGTCTTCGCGGAGATGTTCACCCGAATCGCCCAGGGGATCCGGCGCAGGTCCCGCTCGATCTCCTTCTCCAGGTAGTAGCGTCGGTCCGCGTCGACAAGGTCCCACTTGTTGAAGGCGATGACCAGTGCCCGGCCGGCTTCGACGACCATGGTCAGTACCCGCTGGTCCTGCTCGCTCAGGGTCTCACCGGCGTCGAGCAGAACGACCGCTACTTCCGCCACCTCGATCGCCCCGGCCGTCCGCAGGCTGGCATAGTACTCGGTACCACTTGCCCGGTTTGCCCGCTTACGCAGGCCGGCCGTATCGACGAACTGCCACGGCTCGCCACCGATCTCCACGATGCTGTCCACTGGGTCCACGGTGGTGCCGGCAACCGAGTCGACGACCGCGCGATCCTCCCGGGCAAGCCGGTTGAGCAGGCTGGACTTACCGACGTTGGGCCGGCCGACGAGCGCCACGCGCCGGGGACCACGGGGGCCACCGGGCTCGGGGATGGGCGGTGGGTCGGGCAGCGCGTCGAGGACGGCGTCCAGCAGGTCGCCGGATCCGCGACCGTGCAGTGCGGATACGGGGTACGGCTGGCCGAGACCCAGCGACCACAGCGACGTCGACTCGACCTCGACAGCCGCGTTGTCCGCCTTGTTGGCGACCAGGATGACGGGCTTGGCGCTGCGTCGCAGCATCTTGACGGCGGCTTCGTCCACGTCGGTCGAGCCGACCGTGGCGTCGACCACGAACAGGACCACGTCGGCGGTGGCGACGGCGATCTCGGCCTGGGCCGCGATCGCGCCGGCCCGGTCCCGCGCGTCGGGCTCCCAGCCGCCGGTGTCGACGACGGTGAACTGCCGTCCGGACCAGTTCGCGTCGTATGGCACCCGGTCGCGGGTGACACCCGGCACGTCCTCGACCACCGCCTGCCGACGGCCGATGATCCGATTGACCAGTGTGGACTTTCCTACGTTGGGCCGGCCGACGACCGCGACCACCGGCACCGGAGCGGACAGATCGGCCACGTACTCCGTGGCCGCCTCGGCGCTCATCGGCTGGTCCTGGCGAAGAGCAGGCCCCGGAGCTGGTCGACGACCTCGTCGATGCCCATTCCGGTGGTGTCGACGACGACCGCGTCCGCGGACTGCTGGAGTGGGTCGACGGTACGGGTCGAGTCGAACCGGTCGCGTCGGGCGAGCGCCTCGGCGGTCGCCGCGACGTCGGCGGCCGTCTCGGCGCTGCGCCGCATCGCGCGGGTCTCGGCGGAGGCGGTGAGGTAGATCTTGAGGTCGGCCTCGGGGGCGACGACCGAGCCGATGTCGCGACCCTCGACGACGATCGGCGCATGTGCGTCGATGAGGGCGCGTTGTGCGGCGACCAGTAGCTCCCGCACGGCGGGGGCGGCGGCCACCGCAGAGACGGCCGAGGTGACGTCCGCCCCGCGGATCTCGGCGTCGACGCGGACTCCGTCCGCGCTGATGTGTGGTGCGGTCGGATCGGTGCCGATCGACAGGGCCACGTCCGCCGCGACCTTGCTGACCCCGTCGGCGTCGTGTGGGTCGACACCGGAGCGCAGTACCGCCCAGGTGATCGCCCGGTACATCGCCCCGGTGTCCAGGTACCGCGCATTGGTCGCGCTAGCGAGTCGCCGGGAAACGGTAGATTTGCCCGATCCGGACGGACCATCCACCGCTACCACAAAGTGCCCGGTCCGTTCCTGCTCAGCCACCGTCGCTCCTCTCACCCGCCACACCGCCCCCGGCCATCCCGGGAATCCCACCGGGGGCACCCTTCCGGGTGCCCCCCAACGCGTCCAATCATGCCTGGTTAGTCACCGGTGGCTGCGAACAGGGCGGCGACCTCAGCGTTGTTCAGTCGCCGGGTCCGGCCCGGCCGGAGGTCACCGAGCCGGATCGGCCCGATCGAGGTCCGCACCAGCCGCGACACCGGATGCCCCACCTCGTCGAACAGTCGCCGGACGATGTGGTTGCGCCCTTCGTGCAGCACCACCTCCACCTGCGCGGTGCGGCCCAGGGTGTCCAGCAACGTGTACTTGTCCACTTTGGCGGGGCCGTCGTCGAGGTCGACCCCGGCGAGCAGGCGACGGCCCACCGCCCTGGGGACCGGGCCGGCGATCTCACACAGATACGTCTTGGGAACGCCGTACGACGGATGGGTCAGCCGGTGCGCCAGAGTGCCGTCGTTGGTCAGCAGCAGCAGGCCTTCGCTCTCCGCGTCCAGTCGGCCCACGTGGTACACCCGCTCGTTGACCCGGTCGAGAAGATCCGACAGCGCCGTACGCCCTTTTTCGTCCGCCATGGTAGATACCACCCCACGCGGCTTGTTCATTGCCAGATAGGCGAGCCGATGGTCGGTAACCAGCCGCTCGCCGTCGACGTGGATGACCGCGCTGCGCGGATCGGCCTTGTCGCCGAGTCGGGCGACCTGTCCGTCGACGGTCACCCGCCCACGGAAGATCAGATCCTCACACGCCCGTCGGGAGCCGACGCCGGCGGCGGCCAGCACCTTCTGCAGGCGCTGCACGCCACTGTCGTCATCGTTGGGCATCGGCGATCTCTTCCACGTCGTCGGGCAGGAATGGCGCGAGCGAGGGTAGCTCCTCGACGCTGTTCAGCCCCAATTTTTCCAGGAACAGCGTCGAGGTCCGGTAGAGGTAGGCGCCGGACTCCGGCTCGCTGCCACATTCCTCGATCAGGCCACGCGACGACAGGGTACGGATCACTCCGTCACAGTTGACGCCGCGGATGGCAGAGACCCGACCGCGGGTCACCGGTTGTTTGTAGGCGACCACCGCGAGTGTCTCCAGGGCGGCCTGGGTCAACCGTACCGACTGCCCGTCCAGCACGAACCGCTCCACGTACGGGGCGTACTCCGGGCGGGTGTAGAGCCGCCACCCGCCCGCTGCCCGCCGCAGGTCGAAGCCGTGACCGGCGGCCGTGTAGCTGGCGGAGATCCGGCGGAGCACGCTGGCGACCCGGTCCGTCGGCTGCTCCAGCACCTGGGCCAGCACCACCTCGGCGACCGGTTCGTCGACCACCAGCAGGATCGCTTCCAGCGCGGCGCACAGTTCGGCGTCGTCCAGCAGCGCCAATGCCGCAGCAGGCTCCGGCTCCGGCGGCTGCTCCGGCTCTAGGGGCGGCTCGGGCGGCATCTGCGCGACAGGCTCGGGGGCCGTCGCGGCCGTGGCCTGCTCCGGCGCGGACTCGGCGGGATCGACCGCTGCCGGTACGGCGTCCCGCGCCCACGGCGGCACCCAGGCCGCTGCCTGCTCGGCGAGCGAGTCGGGCTGCTCGGCGCTCGTCACTGGGTCTCCTCCCCTGATGTGTCCGACGGTTCTGCCGCCGCGGCCGGCGACTCGCCCGGTGCCCCGTCGACAGCGTCACGCTGCCGTTCCTCGGGCCGACCGGCGTACTCGTCGATGGTGAGCTCGGCTCCGCCGTCGACGCCGCCGGTCCAGCGTACGGTGAGGTCGTCAAGGGCCTGCTCCTGAGTGAAGCCGACCAGTCCTTCCCGGTACAACTCCAGCAGCGCGAGGAACCGGGCCACCACCTCCAGCGTGGACTCGCAGTCGAGGCAGAGCGTCTGAAAGGTCGCGGTGCCAATCCGGCGCAGTCGGTCGCGCAGCAGGGCGGCGTGCTCACGCACGCTGACCCGCACCTGGTGCACGTGATCGATCGACACGATCGGCGCGGTCCGGGGCGTCATCGCCCTGACCGCGAGTCTGGCCAACCGCTCGGGGCCGATGCCGAGCACCAGCTCGGGCAGCGCCTGCGCGTACCGTTCCTCCAGGGCGACCGACCGGGGGTAGCGGCGGGAGCCGGCCGTCTCCAGAGCGGAGATGTACGCGGCGGCTTCCTTGAACGCCTTGTACTGCAGCAGCCGGGCGAACAACAGATCCCGCGCCTCCAGCAGGGCCAGGTCCTCCTCGTCCTCGACCTGGGCGGCGGGCAGCAGCCGGGCGGCCTTGAGGTCGAGCAGGGTGGCCGCGATGACCAGGAACTCGCTGGCCTCGTCGAGGTCCCAGTCGTCGCCCATCGCCCGGATGTAAGCGATGAACTCGTCGGTGACCTCGTGCAACGCCACCTCGGTGACGTCGAGCTTGTGCTTGCCGATGAGCTGCAGCAGCAGGTCGAACGGCCCGGTGAAATTCGCCAACCGTACGGTGAAGCCGACGTTGTCGCCGGCCGGGGTGACGCCGACATCGGCGCCGGGCTCCGCGGCCGGGGCGGCCTGGGCAGTCGCCGCGTCGGCAGCCGTCGGTGCACTCACCAGTCGACCGTAGTGCACCTACGTGTCGAGCCGCACCGCAGGCTAACGCTCCGCATGCTGCGCGATGACCTCGCGGGCCAACTGCCGGTAGTTGCGGGCACCGGACGAGGCCGGGTCCAGGCTGGTGATGGGTGCGCCGGCCACGGTCGACTCCGGGAACTTGACCGTCTTGGTGATCACTGTCTGGTAGACCTTGTCGCCGAACGCCTCGACCACCCGCTGCAGCACCTGGCGGCAGTGTGTGGTGCGGCTGTCGTACATGGTCGCGAGGATGCCCTCAAGCTCGAGATCGAAGTTGAGCCGCTCGCGGACCTTGTCGATGGTGTCCAGCAGCAGGGCCACGCCACGCAGGCTGAAGAATTCGCATTCGAGCGGGATCAGTACGCCGTGCGCGACGGTCAACGCGTTGATCGCCAGCAGTCCGAGTGAGGGCTGACAGTCGATGAGAACGAAGTCGTACTCCTTGCGGATCGACTTGAGCACCCGGGCCAGGGCCATCTCCCTGGCGACCTCGTTGACCAGCTGAATTTCCGCAGCCGACAGATCGATGTTGGCCGGCAGCAGGTGCAGACCCGCGACATCGGTCTTGATCAGCACGTCCTCGGCGGTCACGTCGTCCTGCATCAGCAGGTTGTAGACGGACAGGTCGAGATTGTGCGGGTTGACCCCGAGACCGACCGACAGCGCACCCTGCGGATCGAAGTCGACCAGCAGCACCTTACGACCGTACTCGGCCAGCGCGGCACCGAGGTTGATGGTGGTGGTGGTCTTGCCGACGCCGCCCTTCTGGTTGGCCATCGCCAACACCCGGGCCGGACCGTGCCGGTCGGTCGGCATCGGCTCGGGAATCGGCTTTCGCGTGGTGTAGGCGGTGGGGTCGGCGGGACCGAGCTCAGCGCTCAGGTCGAGCCCGGCCTGTTGTTCGCGGAGCGTCGAGGTCCACGCCTCGGCACGGTCACTGTTGCCCGCCACGTCCTGTGCGCCCCCTTCCGACGACTGCTCGGCGCCGGAGCCGACCGACGTCTGCAGCGGCGTCGCGCCGCTGCGGGCCTTCGCCTGCCGCCGTACGAAAGCCGCGCCGTTGCCCGACTGTACGCCACCGGGCGAGGGTGCGGCGGACACCGGCCCGGCGTGTCGACCCGGCGCGACCGCTTCTGCCTGCGGGTCAGTGGCGGGCGCGCGGATGCGAGGTGGCGTACACCTCGCGGAGCCGCTCGACGGTGACCATCGTGTAGACCTGGGTGGTCGTGACCGAGGCGTGGCCGAGCAGTTCCTGGACCACCCGTACGTCGGCGCCGCCGTCGAGCAGATGCGTAGCGTAGGAGTGGCGCAGGGTGTGTGGCGACACGGGTTGCGCTCCGGTGACCGGCAGGCCGGCGCGTTCGGCGGCCCGGCGCAGCACCGTCCACGCGCTCTGTCGGGACAGCTGTCCGCCACGGGCGTTGAGGAAGACCGCCGGGCTGCCCCGCCCGGTGGCAGCGAGACCGGGGCGGACCCGGGTCAGGTACGCCCCTAGCGCGGCGGCGGCGTACCCGCCGACTGGAACCACCCGTTGCCGGCCGCCCTTGCCGCGCAGCAGGACCACGGCGGCGGTCAGGTCGAGGTCGTCCACAGCGGCGCCGACGGCTTCGGAGATCCGTGCTCCGGTGCCGTAGAGGAACTCCAGCAGCGCCCGGTCGCGGACCGCGAGTGGCGCGCCGGTTCCGTCCACGGCACCGGCTGCGGCGAGTAGCTGCTCGACCTGGGTCACGTCGAGCGCGCGGGGCAGCCGACGCGGCGGTACGGCCGGTCGCACGTCCCGACTGGCGTCGGACCCGGCGTACCCTTCGCGGGCGGCGAACCGGTGCAGTCCACGGATGGCGCTGGCGGCGCGGGCGGTGGACGCGGCCGACAGAGGTGGTTGTTCGTCGGTGCCGGCCCGCAGCACGGCCAGGTGTCCGGTGATCTGCGCCGGCCCGACCTGCGAAAGGTCGGCGACCCCGCATCCGGCGAGCGTGCCGAGGTAACGCTCCAGGTCCCGCCGATAGGACCGCAACGTGTGCTGGGACAGACCACGCTCGACCGTGAGGTGGTCCAGGTAGCCGCGCACCGCCTGGCGCAACGCGCTGGTCCGCTCCGCCGGTTGCGGCGCGCTGTGGCGGGTCAGTCGAGCACCTCGGTCACCGGCCGGCTCGTCAGGCCGTGGGCCTCGGCGACCGGACCATAGGTGACCTCGCCGTCGTAGGTGTTCAGGCCGGCGGCGAGCGCGCTGTCGCGCCCAAGGGCGTCGCGCCAGCCACGGTTGGCCAGTTCCAGGGCGTACGGCAGGGTGACGTTGGTCAACGCGTAGGTGCTGGTGTGCGGGACGGCACCGGGCATGTTCGCCACGCAGTAGAAGACCGAGTCGTGCACCCGGTAGACGGGATCGGCGTGGGTGGTGGGCCGGGAGTTCTCGAAACACCCGCCCTGGTCGATGGAGATGTCGACCAGCACGCTGCCTGGCTTCATCCGGGACACCAGTTCGTTGGTGACGAGTTTGGGTGCCTTCGCGCCGGGGACCAGCACGGCCCCGATGACCATGTCCGCGTCGAGTACCGCCCGTTCGACCTCGTACGTGTTGGACGCGACGGTCTGCAGATGGCCCTGGTAGATGGCGTCGGCCTGCCGCAGTTTGTTGATGTTGCGGTCCAACAGCAGCACCTCGGCCTGCATGCCGAGCGCGATGGCGGCGGCGTTCATGCCGGAGACGCCGGCTCCGACGACCACCACCTTCGCCGCGTAGACGCCCGAGACGCCACCCATGAGTACGCCGCGACCGCCGCCGGAGCGCATCAGGTGGTAGGCGCCGACCTGGGGTGCCAGCCTGCCGGCGACCTCGGACATCGGGGCGAGCAGCGGCAGCGCGCGATCGGCGGTCTCCACCGTCTCGTACGCGATGGCGGTGACCCGCCGACGCAGCAACGCGTCGGTGCACTCCTTGGACGCCGCGAGGTGCAGGTAGGTGAACAGGACCTGTTCGGGGCGCATCCGGTGAAATTCCTCGGCGATCGGTTCCTTGACCTTGAGAATCAGATCGCCTGCCGCCCAGACCTCGTCGGCTCCGGGCAGGATGGTCGCACCGGCGGCGGCGAACTCCTCGTCGCTGATCGAGGATCCGACACCCGCGCTGGTCTCGATCACCACCTGGTGCCCGGCCCGGACGAACTCGTGCACGCCGGACGGGGTGATAGCCACCCGGTACTCGTGGTTCTTGACCTCGCGGGGTATGCCAACCTTCACGTCACTGTCACCTCTCTGCAGGCGCCGCTGCCCGATCACGCCCGTCCGGCGCAGTCTAGATCCGTTTGGCGGACGACCCGGGCGCGCATCCTGACAGACGATCTCGGCCAGACTTGACGATGTGTCAGTCCCGAGAGCTGACGTGGCGGTGTGTCAGTCCCGAGAGTTGGACCGGGTCGGTCGGACATGTGAGTCGTCGATGTCCATACGGCCGATATCACCCCACCGCTGTCCTACCATGTGGGCAGTAGAAGTGCTGGGCGGCTTCGGCGTCGGCCGGTTCTATATGGGACACACCAAGATTGGTGTCCTTCAGCTCGTCGTCAGCGTCGTGACCTGCGGCATCGGAGGCCTTTGGGGCTTCATCGACGGCATCCTCATCCTCATAAACGGTGGAGTGGACGGCGAGGGTCGGCCGCTGCGCGACTAATCCGAGGCCCGGCAGCCACGCGGACACGATCAAACAGATCCGGCCGCGTGGCCGCCACCGGCGGTGAGCGGCTGGCCGGGGTGGACGTCGCACCCTCCCCGGCCGCCGCAACGCCGCAGGGTCAGCGCGGCACCGGCTCGGTGGCGGCCCGCAGCGACGTCCATCCCAGGTCCCGGGCCCGCGCCGCGGCCAGCAGACCGGCCACCGCCGCGGCGTTGGTGATCTCTCCGACCAGTACCATCCGTACCGCTTCGTCGACGTCGACGAGGCGGACCTGCATCTGGGCCTCCTCGTCCCGCCGGTCGTGCCGGTCGTGGTCCGGCACCGGCGCCAGGTCGCGGGCGAGGAAGATGCGGATCATCTCGTTCGAGCATCCGGGCGAGGTGTGCAGGTCGACGAGCAGATCGATCCGCTCGGCCACCAGATCGGCCTCCTCGGCCAGCTCCCGACGGGCTGCCGCCGGCAGGTCCTCCCCCGCCACGTCGATCAGGCCGGCGGGCAACTCCCACATCTGCCGGCGCACCGGGTGGCGGTACTGGCGAACCAGGGCGACCCGGCCGACATCGTCGATGGCGACCACTCCGACCGCGCCGACGTGCCGAACGTAGTCCCGAACGGCCGCGCCACCGCCGGGCATCGCCACCTCGTCACTGACGACGGAGAACACCCGGCCGGTGAACCGATCCCGACTCGACCGGACCGCGAAGACGTGGTCCGCTGCGGAGACGTGATCCGCCAGGCCGTGATCCGCCGCCGTGTCGTCGGCCCCGGCACCACCCATCAGAGCGGACCGCCGGCGGACGTGAGATCCACCGGCAACTGGTCGGCCTCGGAGTAGGTGATCACCGCGCCAACGAAGGCATGGAACAACGGATGCGGCCGGGTGGGGCGGCTCTTGAGCTCCGGATGGGCCTGCGTGGCGACGAAGAACGGATGCTCGGCCTGATCCAGCTCGACGAACTCGACCAGCCGACCGTCCGGCGATGTGCCGGAGATCCGCAACCCGGCCTTCTCCAGCACCTCCCGGTAGGCGTTGTTCACCTCGTAGCGGTGCCGGTGCCGCTCGCTGACCTCCGTGGCGCCGTACGCCTGCGCCACGATGGACCCCTCGGTCAACCTCGCCGGATAGGCACCGAGCCGCATCGTGCCGCCGAGGTCGCCCTTGCCGGCGACGATCTGCTCCTGATCGGCCATGGTCGCGATGATCGGATGCTCGACGTCCTCGTCGAACTCGGCCGAGTTGGCGCCGACGAGGTCAGCCGCGTTGCGGGCCACCTCGATCGCCATGCACTGCAGCCCGAGGCACAACCCCAGCACCGGAACGCCGTTCTCCCGGCCGTACCGGGAGGCACCGATCTTGCCGTCGATGCCCCGCACCCCGAACCCGCCCGGGATCACGATCCCGTCGACTCCGGCCAACGCGGCCGCCGCGCCGTTCGGGCTGACGCACTCGTCGCTCGGCACCCACCGGATCTGTACCCGGGCCCGGTGTCCGAACCCGGCAGCCCGGATCGCTTCGGTCACCGACAGGTACGCGTCGGGCAGGTCGACGTACTTGCCGACCAACGCCACGGTGACGGTGTGCTGCGGGTGGTGGACCCGCTCCAGCAGATCGTCCCAGCTGCTCCAGTCCACGTCCCGGAAGGACAACCCGAGCCGGCGCACCACGTACGCGTCGAGACCTTCCCGGTGCAGCACCTTCGGGATGTCGTAGATGCTCGGCGCGTCCGGGGCCGCGATCACGGCCTCCCGGTCCACGTCGCAGTAGAGCGACAGTTTGTGCTTGAGCTTGTCCGGGATCTCCCGGTCGGAACGGCACACGATCGCATCCGGTTGGATACCGATGCTGCGCAACGCGGCCACCGAGTGCTGGGTGGGTTTGGTCTTCAGTTCGCCTGACGGCACCAGGTACGGCACCAGGGAAACGTGCAGGTAGAAGCAGCGGTCCCGGCCGACGTCGTGGCGGACCTGCCGGATCGCTTCGAGGAACGGCAACGACTCGATGTCGCCGACCGTCCCCCCGACCTCGGTGATCACCACGTCGGGAACCAGGCCTTGCTCGTCTGGGTCCCCCATCGCCCGGATTCGTGCCTTGATCTCGTTGGTGATGTGGGGGATCACCTGGACCGTGTCGCCGAGGTACTCGCCACGGCGTTCCTTGGCGATGACCGCGGAGTAGATCTGACCGGTGGTGACGTTTGCCTTGCAGGACAGGTCGCGGTCGAGGAACCGCTCGTAGTGCCCGACGTCCAGGTCGGTCTCGGCGCCGTCCTCGGTGACGAACACCTCGCCGTGCTGGAAGGGGTTCATCGTGCCGGGGTCGACGTTGAGGTACGGGTCGAGTTTCTGCATCACCACGCGCAGTCCCCGGGCGGTGAGCAGATTTCCCAGACTTGAGGCGGTCAGGCCTTTGCCGAGTGAGGACGCGACGCCGCCGGTGACGAAGATGTGCCGCACCGTCTGTGTCGAAGGGGCCAAGGCGTGCTCCCGTGGGTCGTCTGACTGGTCATGCAGACCTGCGCGTCACTGATGAAGCTGCTGGCGCGATCCACGGGACTCCACGGTAACACCTGCCGAAACGACGGGCTCGATGGCCTCGGTCAGCGCCTCGGTCGACGAGTTCGCGGCGGTGGCGGAGCCGTCCGGGTCGGGGCCGATCGTGGGTCTCGTCCGGTCTGCGGAGTGGCCGAGGACCCGCAACGCGACCAGCGCCGCCATCGGCACGCCGACGGCGGCCGCGGCGCCCGCCACGTCGAGTGCCGCCCCGGCGAGACCGCCGCCGACCACCGCCGCGACCGCAGCCCCGGCCATCGCCGCGCGGACCGCCGGGTAGATGCCGAACAGCCGTTTGAGCCCACCCCACGGCTGCAGCAGAGCGAACCAGACGAGCACCCCGCTCACCAGCGCAAGGACGGTCAGCGGGCTACCAAGCAGGGCCGCCAGGTTGGCCGCGGAGGACCGGTGCAGGGTGAGTCCGGCGGTCCCGTCGCCCAGCGCGGTCAGCAGCCGCCCGAGGCTGCCCCGTTCGGTCTCCGGACGTTGCAGATCGAGCAGCGCGAACCCGACTGTCACCACCAAACCGGCGACTGTCGCCCAGGCCACCCTGGGCAGGCTCAACCAGCCGCCGGTGCTGATCGCCGCCGCGATGCTCACCCCAGCCGTCAGCGCGATCGCACCGACCGGGTCCGCACCCAGGTACGGGCTGCCGACCAGGATGATCACGGCACCGCCGACCGCCACCACCACGGTGACCCGCCAGGACCGGCGGACCCGCTGGGCCAGGCAGCCGGCGGCGAGCAGCGTCCCGGCGATCAACACCCCCAGACCGACCGTGCCCAGGCCCGCGTAGCGACCGCCTTCCAAGGCGGAGTAGCCGGTGACGCCGTTGAGTTGCAGCCGGGCACCGGTCAGCACGTCGGCGGCGACGACCGCGGCGGCGACCGTGGCGACCAGCGCCATCGGGCCGAGGGTGCTCCGGTAGGGGCGGCTGAACCGGACCGCCGTGGTGCCGATGGCGACGGCGACCAGGGTGATCGCGGCCAGTGCCAGGTTCGGACGGTCGCTGCGCCACCAGGGCAGTCCATCAGCCAGCAGCGCCGCCGGAATGGTGAGTGCGGCTGCGGTCAGCAGCACCTCGAGGATCGCGCCGGCCCACCTGGTGACCGGGTCGGGGCCGGGCCGCCCGGCGTTGCGGCGAACCCGACGCAGCAGTGGCACGACCGCGACGGCGAGGATCGTCTGGAACGCGACGAGCAGACCGAAGAACCATGCGGACGCCCGGCGTTGGGCGCGGGCCTCCCGATCCGCGTCGGCCGGGTGGGCGATGGCGTCCGCGAGGTCCTGCGGCCGACCTGGAGCCGAGGCCGCCGGCTGGCCGATGAACAGACCGGCGGGTTGATTGCGGTCGAGCACGTACAGCGCGGTCGGGGCGAGATCGACCAACTGCAGGTAACCGTCGCGCCCGGTGGTCGGTGAGGTGATCCAGCCGGCGTCCCAGCCTGGTCCGTCGGCGACCGCGACATGCAACCGGGTCGACGTACTGGTGTCGGCCAGGCCGGCGACGAGCACCAGCGAACGCTGTGGGCGGGCTGCCAGGACCCGGGCCAGTTCCGCGTCAGCCTGCGCGGCGGCCGCGGCCCGGACGGCCGGGTCCTCGCCGGTGACCGCACCGGCGTCGACGAGCGAGAGTACGCAGGAAGCGAGCAGGTCGCGCGGATCCTCGGGAAGCTCCGGCTCGTAGCGGTCGACCCGGCCGAACGGGCGGGCGGCGGCCAACGCGGCGCCGGGGCCGACGGCGACCGTGCAGCGCACCGACTCCGCGAGCGCACCTGGCACCGCGCCCCAGCTGAGCCGTTCCTGGTTGAAACGTACGGTCGCCCGCTGCGACGGCAGAAAGCCGCCGATCCCGTCCGGCTGGTCGACGACGATCTGCGGCGGCGTGCACTCACCGTCGGTGTCGACACCGCTGGCGTCGTGGGCCGCGTAGTTGCCGGCGCCGAGGGTGACCCAACCGTCTGCTGGACAGGTCGGCAGCCTCGCGGAACGGACCGACAGCGCGGCTATCGATCCCTGTCCGGCCAGCTGCCACAGTGTCGGAGTGCGCTGCGGGTCCACGTCGTCCCACCGCAGCCCCGCGACGCCGACGACGACCACGTAGTCGGCGCTGCGGGCGGACGTGCCGACCGCCGGCTGGCCGGCCAACGCGGTGATCCCGGCGGCCAGCAGAACCGCCAGCACCAGCAGCGGCACGATCCGGTGGCGCATCAGCCACGACCATCCACAAGTCCGTCGTCGCGGTCGGCCGGTCCGCCCGGCACTGGCTGTCCGCCCGACCCCAGCCCGACGGTCCGGGTGCCGGAGCTGGCGGCGGATCTGCCTTCCACGCCCGTCACGTCCTGGTAGACGGCGCGGATCCCCGCGACGGTTTCCGGCTCGGTGGGCCAGAGTCGGGCTCGCAGTGGTCCTGCCGCGGCCAGGTCCGCCCGCCGCTGATGGTCACTCAACAGTTGCCGTACGGCGGCGTCGAGTGCGTCGACGTCACCGGGCGGAACCAGCAGTGCCGCGTCGCCGACCAGCTCCGGAATGCCGCCCACGGCCGTGGCGACGAGTGGCACACCGGCCCGCAACGCTTCCTGCGCGAACAGTTGCCGGGCCTCCCAGTCGCTGCAGACCACCGCGAGGTCGGCACCGAGCAGCAGGTCCGCCACGTCGGTACGGTGCCCGAGCAGGGTGACCGGTGCCCGTACCGCCGAGATCTGCGCGGCCAGCGGCAGGTAGCTCGGCCCGCTCCCCGCGATCGCCACCTGCGCCGGTGGGGTCAGTTCGCGCCATCGGGCTGCCGCGTCGACCAGCAGGTCGTAGCGCTTCTGTGGGTGCAGCCGCCCGACCGAGAGCACCAGGGGTTGGCGGGCGCCGACGCCGAACTCGGCCCGGACCGCGGCCCGGGACCGCCGCGGCGAGGGCAGTTCCGGTGCCGCGACCGGGGCGAGCCGGGCGTCCGGTGCGCCCAGGGCGACCGCCCGGTCCACCAGGTCAGGCGAGGCGCCGAGGACGATCCGGGCGGACCGGGCCACCCGCCGCTCGGCCCAGCGCGACAGTCTGCCCCGCAGCCCGCCGCTGAGGACGCTGTTGTGCAGGGTCACCACGACCGGCGCGGCCGGCCGGGCCGCCACCGCGACCAGCCCGGCCCGCAACCCGTGGGCGTGCACGACGTCGACCCCGCCGGCGATCACCCGGCGTACGGTGCGAATCGCCGCCGCGTCGGTCAGGGTCGGGTTGGCGGGAATCTCCACCGGGACGAACGTCGCGCCGGTGGCGGTGAATCGGAACTGCTTCTCGGTGGCCGCCGGGCCGCCCACGATCACCGTGGCGCCGCCGGCGACGAGACCTCCGCTGAGAGAGGCCAGGTGCTGGCCGACGCCACCGGTGCTGGACGCCAGCAGCAGCAGCACCGTGCCGGTCCAGCCGTCCCGCCTGGAATCGCTCACTGTGGTACCGTCCCCTTCCCGCTCGGTCGGGCACCGCCGCTGAGTCGGCGGGTCCGACGGATCGTCGCGACGACCAGCGGCCGTAGGTCGTGACGATCAAGTGGCAGGCACACGGCGATGAACACCACCAGCGTGGTCGCCCCTGACAGCATGCCTTGCAGCGCGGCGCCGGACACGGTCGGGGTGGTCGAGAATCCGCCGGCCAGGTAAGTCACGCCCGTGCCGGCGAGAGCCGCCACGAGTCCGGCCGTGGCTCCGATCGTGGTCGCCCGACCCAGTCCGGTGAGGGCCGCGCCACCGCCTACCCGGCGCAGCGCCGCTACCAGCAGCACACCCATCGTCGACATGCCGATGGCGTTGGCCAGCGCGAGGGCGAGCACCCGGTCGCGATCTGGCAGCACCGCCGCCAGCACCAGCGCGGCGACGACCGTGGCACACCAGCCGATGGCGACCGCGCCGGCCGCCGGCCGGGGACGACCGGCGGCGTACAGCGCCCGCGAGCCGATGGCGAACAGTCCGTAGCCGATCAGACCTGGTGCGAAGCCGGCGATCCCGGCCGCCAACGCGACGGACTGGTCTGCCGGGACGAGAAAGGCAGCGGCCGGTACGCAGAGCGCGACGAGGGCGGACGCACCGAGGCAGGCCAGGAGCACCACCGTGCGAGCCGCCGGAGCGAGAATGGCGTGGTACCCGTCGGTGTCACCGCGACCGTGCGCGGCGGCCAACGTCGGGTAGGTGGCGGTGGCCGTCGGCACCGCCAACACCGACCAGGGCAGCAGGAACACTGTCTGGGCGAGAAGGAACAGCACCATGCTGCCACCGGGCGGGCCGCCGGCGAAGCAGAGCCACACCGCGACCAGGACGGCGATCTGCTGGGTGCCGACGGTGACCGCCCCGGCCGCCGCCAGCCCACCCACCGCCGTACGGGCGGCGCCGGCGAACCGCAGGCCCGGCCGTAGCCGTAGCCGCAGCCGCAGCACCGGGACGACCAGGCACAGCGACAGCACCGCCACTCCGGCGGTCGTTCCGACGGCGAGCAGTGCCTGACCGGGCACCCCGACCTGCGGTAGATCGGCCAACCTTCCTTCGGTGACGGCGAACGCCAGGTAGGTCCCGATCACGGTCACGCTGGACAGCAGCGGGGCAACGACCGGCCAGGCGAAGCGGTGGTGGGCCTGCAGGACACCGGTGAGGACGACGGCGATCCCGTACAGCGGCAGTTGGGGGGCGAACAGCCGCAGCATCAGCACCCCTGCGTCGATCTGTTCCGGGCCGGCCTGGCCGGCGAGCAGCCGGACGATCGGACCAGCGGTGAGCGCGACGACGACGGCGAGCGGCACCAACAGGCTCAACGTCCAGGTCAACAACGCCGACGTGGTCGCCGACACGACCGGCCGGTCACCGGCCGCGACCGCACCAGCGAGCAGCGGTACGACGAGGCTCGCCAACGCGCCCCCGACGATGATCTCGAAGATGATATTGGGGATGATGTTGGCGGCCAGGTAGATGTCGCCCAGGTCGGTCGGTCCGACCGACCAGGCGAAGACGGCGGTACGGCCGAAGCCCGCCAGCCGGCTGGCGACGGTGAGGACCGTTATCAGCGCCGCGGCGCCGGCGACCCTGGTGGCGACCGCCGCGGTGGTCATCGTCGAACCCGCTCAGGGGGTCCGGCGACCCAGGGCGTCCAGCTCCCGAAGCCCCGGTGTGTGCGCGATGACCTGGGTGAAGCTGACCCGCTCACTGGCCGCCGTGAGTGCGGCGATGACGGCCAGCGCGGCGGCGCGGCCCGCTGTACCGCTGCGCTGGGCGAGCGCGACGCCGAGCAGGGCACCCAACGCGTTGGCACCGCAGTCGCCGAGCATCAGGTGTTCCTCGAGGTCGTCGCGGAGCAGGCCGGCGACTGCGCCGGCGGCGCCGGCCGCGGTGCCGGCGGCCGGGCCGGTCAGTAGCGGGCCTGCGATGATCAGGCCGGCCTTGGCTGCCCGCCCAGGGCGCAGGTCCAACAGGTTGACCAGGTTGGCCGTCCCGGCGATGACTCCGGCGCCGAGCAGCAGGTCGGCACCGCGGATCACCCGATGGCGGGCGGGCCGGCGCCGTTCGGCGGACAGCAGCGCCGAAGCGGCGACACCGACGGCGCCCACGCCGACGATCTTCACGAGCCCACTGGTCACCCGGCCGGCCCGCAACGCGGACAGGTGCCCGGCGAAACCCTTGACCGCACGCTGCTCGGGGCGGGCCCCGACAATGTCGTCGTAGAGGCCGACCGCGCCAGCGCCCGTGCCGGCGACCAGGGCCGCGGCCGCTGCGGCCGGGTTCCCGCACCCGACGGCCGCGGCGAGCGACGCACCGGCGGCTAGCGCCGGACCGCCGGCCAGGCTGACCTCGCGGCCCCGGAAGTTGGTCCGGTCCAGAACGCCCCGGGGGGCGATCCTACGGGTGGTACGTAGCGCGGCCTGGGCCGCGAACGCACCAGCGACACCGACCAGCAACAGGCCCAGCGGGCCACGGTTCCACATCAGGGGTCCACTCCGTCGGGGTGTTGCTCGGTTGCTACTCGGGGCGTTGCGGCATCAGCGACGTGGCACCGGCGCCAAGCCCGTAGTGACCTGCCTGGTCCAGGGTGAACTGCTCGGCCGTGGCCAGCGCCGTGACGGTCTGCCCGGCGGTGGTGTTGCCGTTGTCGACCGTGGAGATCGACTGGTTCAACGTCGGGTCGCTGCGCACCGCGGAGATCAGATTGCCGTCGCTGGACCCGGTACCGGCGACGACGAGCTGGCTGACCCGGTCGAACTGCACGACCATGGTCACCACCGCGGCGTCCTTCTTCGCCGCGTCCCGGTCGACGTACGGCTGTCCGCTGATCACCACGACGGCCTCGGCCGGCCCGGTGACCGGATCCTCGACCGTGATGTAGCCGGCGTCGCCGTACGCGTCGAGGACCGCTGCCAGGTCCGCCGGATCGACCGCCGGCGGCTCGGTACGGTCGACCAGCGCGCTGGCCAGCAGGGCGCTGGCGGTTTCCACGCCGTCACTGTTGCCGGGCAACCCGGTGGTGGGCACGGTCGGTCGGGCCGCTGCGGTCGCGAGCTCCAACAGCTCGACGCTGTTGTCCGGGTTCACGAACTTGTCCTGCACATCGATGCGACCGGTCACCGTCGCTCCGGCAAGGTCGAGCGCTGCGGTCACACCTTCGGCGTGATCACGTCCGCTGGGCAGGCAGACCACCAGGATCCGACGCCCGGCGAGCTTGTCGGCCAGCAGTATCGGCGCGGCCTCGGCGACGAAGTCCTCTTCCCGGTTGACTTCCTCGCGCAGGCTGTTGACGGTCTCCCGCAACTGAGTATTGTCTTTACGAAGAGCGTTCACGTTGTCACTCAAAGAGTCGGCGACCGGGCCGTTCAATGCGGCGGTGCCGACCACTAGCCCGATCGCCAGGGCGAGAAACACCGCAGTGAGCGACACCACGTGATACCGGAAGTTGATCAAACCTGCCGCCTTATCCGATCCGACTGCGCTTGACCGGGGCTCCGTCCGCGCTTGGCCGCTGCCGTCTCCGCTAGAAAAGTTGCCCTAGCTGGAACACGAAATTGTCCCACCATTCGGACGCCACCCCGAGATAGGCCTGGCCGACCGTGGAGACCGCGACAGCCGAGGCCATCGCGGCGATGGCGGACAACACGAGCAACAGCAGCGACGATCCAGAAATGTTCTGCCGGTACAGCCGGCTCACACCTTTGGCGTCGACCAGTTTACCGCCCACCTTGAGCCGGGTCAGAAACGTGGACGCCATCCCGCCCCGGCCCTTGTCGAGGAACTCGACGAGGGTGGCGTGTGTGCCGACCGCGACGATCAGTGAAGCGCCCTTCTCGTCCGCGAGCAGCATCGCCAGATCCTCGCTGGTCGCGGCGGCCGGGAAGGTCAATGCCTCCACCCCCAGCTCACGGACGCGGTCCATGCCCGGTGCCCGGCCGTCCCGGTAGGCGTGCACCACGACCTCGGCACCACAGCGCAACACGTCGTCGGTGACCGAATCCATGTCACCGATGATCATGTCAGGGGTGTACCCGGCCTCAACCAGGGCGTCCGCGCCTCCGTCGACACCGATCAGCACCGGCTTGAACTCCCGGATGTAGGGCCGCAGCACATCCAGGTCGGCCTTGTAGTCGTAGCCACGGACCACGATCAGGCAGTGCCGGCGCGCGATCCGGGTTTCGATGTCCGGCACGCCGACGCCGTCGAGAAGCAGATCCCGCTCCTGTTTGAGGTACTCCATCGTGTTCGCAGCGAAGGCTTCCAGTTGGACCGACAGGCCCTCCCTGGCCTCGGCCATCGACTTGGCCACCGAATCGGCGTCCTGCCGGACCCCAGCGGCCACCTGCTCCTCGCCGACCAGCACCGTCGCGCCGTCGACACGCACCGTGTCACCTTCACGGATCTTCTCGAACGCAGCCTCGCCGAGTCCGTCGACCAGTGGGATACCCGCCTGGACGAGCACCTCGGGCCCAAGGTTCGGATACCGGCCGGAGACCGACGGCTTGGCGTTGAGAACCGCGGCCACCCCGACCGCGACCAGCGAATCCGCCGCCACCCGGTCCAGGTCGACGTGATCGATGACAGCAATGTCGCCGGGCCGGAGCCGACCGGCCAGACGTTTCGTCCGGCGATCGAGCCGCGCGGGCCCGGCAATCGTCCCGGGCTCGGTGGCGCGGGCCCGGCGTAAAGTGGGTAGACGCATCCTCACCATCCTGGCACGCGGGGAAACGGAATCCGACGCGACATGCCCGCTTCTCCGCATCCGGCGGACTCCCACACGTCGCCGACCCGTCAGCCACGCCGTTCGCGGGCGGCGACGGCGAGCAGTTCCTCCGCGTGCGCGATACCCAGATCCGAGTCGGGCAGACCAGCGAGCATCCGCGCCAGTTCCCGGGCCCGGTCGGTGTCCTCGACCACTCGGACGCCGCTGGTCGTGACGGCACCGCCGGTGTCCTTGGCGACGACGAGATGCCGGTCGGCGAACGCCGCCACCTGCGGCAGATGCGTCACCACCAGCACCTGGTGGCTACGGGCGAGCCGGGCCAGCCGACGGCCGATCTCCACCGCCGCCTGACCGCCGACACCAGCATCGACCTCGTCGAACACCAGCGTGGGTGGCCCGCCCGCACCGGCGAACACCACTTCGATGGCCAGCATGACCCGGGACAGTTCGCCACCGCTCGCGCCCCGCTGCAGCGGCAACGCCGGCGCGCCGGGATGCGCCAGCAACCGCAACTCCACCTCGTCCGCGCCGTCCAGGCCGACACCGGCCTCGACCCCGTCCACGGTCACCGTCGGATCACCCCGGCCTACCGCCCGCGCCAACACCACCACCTCGACCCGCGCATGCGGCATGGCCAGCCCGGCGAGCTCCACACTGACCTGTTCGGCGAAGCGGACCGCCGCCTGCCGGCGGGCGGTCGACACCCGGCCCGCCAGTTCCACGACCTCGTCCGCGAGCCGCGCCCGCTCCCGGTCCAGCTCGTCGAGCAGGTCGTCAGAGCCGTCCAGCTCGGCCAGGCGCGCCTGGGCCCGCTGCGCCCAGGCGATCACCCCGTCGACGTCGTCGGCGTACTTACGGGTCAGACCCCGTAGTGCCATCCGGCGCTCGTGTACCACCTGCAGCCGTTGCGGATCGGCGTCGAGCGCCGCCAGGTAGCCGGACAGTTCCGCGGCGACGTCGCCGACCAGGGTCCCCGCCTCGGCCACCCGGGCGGCCAGCTCGCCCAGCAACCGGTCCACCCCAGCCTGCGCCTCCAACGCGCGGCGGGCGGTCCCGAGCAGGCTGGTCGCATCCGGCGTCTCATCGGTCGGTTCCGAACCACCGGCGAGGTGGAGGGCCGCCAGCTGCGCGGCGGTACGCAGACCCTCGGCGTGTTCCAGCCGCTGCGCCTCGGCTTTGAGTTCGTCCTCCTCACCCGGCTGCGGATCGACCCGGGTGATCTCGTCGAGCCCCAGCCGGAGCAGGTCGGCCTCCTGGTGACGCTGGCGGGCATTGCTCCGCCGGTCGGCCAGATCGTCGCTGACCTGCCGCCAGCGGCCGTACACCTCCCGCATGCCGTCGAGCAGCTTCTCGTGCTCCGCCCCGGCGAAGCGGTCCAGGGACGCCCGCTGCTCCGCCGGCCGCAGCAGCCGCAACTGGTCCGACTGCCCGTGCACGGCGACCACCTGGTCACCGATCTCCCCGAGCACTGACACCGGGACACTGCGGCCACCAACGTACGCCCGGGAGCGTCCCTCCGCGGTGACCGTCCGGCTGACCAGCAGACCACCGTCGTCATCGGGCTCCGCCCCCGCGTCGGCGACCCGACCGGTCACGACGGCCCCGACCCGGCCGGTCAACCGCAGCCGGCCTTCCACGATGGCCCGACCAGGGTCGGCCCGTACCCGACTGGCGTCCGCTCGGCCGCCGAGAAGCAGGCCGAGCCCGGTCACCACCATCGTCTTACCGGCCCCGGTCTCACCGGTGATCACATTCATACCGCGGGTCAGCGGCAGCGTGGTGTCCTCGATGACGCCCAGCCCGGTGATACGCAGTTCTTCCAGCACAGCCACCGACAGTAGTAGCGGGGAGCCACGTTGACCACCCGGGTCAGCGGCGGTTGCCCCGCCAGCCGTTGACCGGCAGGTCGAACTTTGCGACCAGCCGGTCGGTGAACGGCCGCGGATGTAGTCGAACCACCCGTACCGGCTGGTCGCCCCGACGGACCGTCACCCGCGCACCGGGTGGCAGGTCGTAGACCCGCCGCCCGTCGCAACAGAGCACCGCGAAGGTGGTGTACGGGTCGACAGTGATCACGAACGTGGAACTCGGCGCCGTCACCAGCGGCCGGCTGAACAACGCGTGCGCGCTGATCGGCACCAGCAGCAGTGCCTCGACCTCCGGCCACACCACCGGACCCCCGGCCGAGAACGCGTACGCGGTGGAACCGGTCGGGGTGGCGCAGACCACACCGTCGGCTCCGTAACGCGACAACGGCCGGCCGTCGACGTCGACCATCAGCTCCAGCATCTGCGCGCGCTGGCCCTTCTCGACGCTGATCTCGTTCAGCGCCCAGGAGTCGATGGTCACCCCGTGTTCCAGCTCAGCGCGCACATCCAGGGTCAGCCGTTCGTCCACTGTATATTCACGGGCCACGACCTGACGAACCGCCCGATCGAGGTCTCCGATCTCCGCCTCGGCGAGGAAACCGACCTTGCCGAGATTGATGCCCAACAGTGGTGCCTTCGCTGGCCGGGCGAGTTCGGCGGCACGCAGGAAGGTGCCGTCACCGCCGAGGGCAAAGACGATCTCCACCCCGTCGGCCGCAGCCGGGCCGCCGATCGGATACACCCCCGGCAGGTCCAGGTCCTCGGCCTCCTCCGCTACCACCCGGACCTCGAAGCCGGCCTCGATGAGGTCGGCCGCCACGGTACGGGCGTGGTCGGTGCTACGCCGCCGGCCGGTGTGAGTCACCAGCAACGCGGCCCTGGTGCTCCGCGGGACCTGCGGAGCGATACCGCCCGAGACTGTCGCGTTCACCGCGTTCCACCTTCCTTCGTGGCCGGACCGGCGTCGACGATAGCCCTGACCCGCAGGGGATCGACCGCCGGTGCCCCAGCCCGGAACCAGACAAAGAACTCGACGTTGCCCCGTGGGCCGGGCAGCGGGCTGGCTACCACCGCCGCCACGCCGAGTCCCAGCTCCGCACCGGCGTCGGCCACCTCCAGCACCGCCTCGGTGCGCAGTCGTGGATCGCGCACCACGCCTCCCGGGCCCACCCGCTCGCGGCCGACCTCGAACTGGGGCTTGACCATCAGCAGCAGGTCGCCGTCGGGCGCTGTGCACGCGAGCAGCGCCGGCAACACCACCCGGAGCGAGATGAACGACAGATCCGCCACCGTCAGCTCGACCGAGCCACCGATCTGGTCCACGGTGAGGTTACGGACGTTGGTCCGTTCATGTACCCGTACCCGTGGATCGCTCCGCAGCGACCAGGCCAGTTGCCCGTAGCCGACATCGACCGCGACGACCTCGGCGGCGTCGCGACGCAGCAGCACCTCGGTGAAGCCACCAGTCGACGCACCGGCGTCCAGACACCGACGGCCGGCGACCGCCACCTCGGTACTGTCCAGTGCGCCGATGAGCTTGTGCGCGCCCCGCGACACGTATGCCTCGACGGGATCGTCGCCGAGGACCCGCACCGCGTCCGCCGGGTCGACCATCGCGGCGGCTTTCACCGCGCCGACACCGCGGACCTCCACCCGACCCGCTTCGATCAACTCGGCGGCCTGTTCCCGGGATCGTGCCAGTCGGCGGCGTACCAGCTCGACGTCAAGACGGTTACGGCGGGCCATGGGTCTCCGTGTGGTTCCTGGCGCTCAGGCCTGGTCGATAGTGGCAAGAGTTTCCTGCAAGGTGCTGTGCGCCGCCTCATACTGGGCAATCTGGTCCGCCGGTGGCAGGCCGGCGGCGTTGCGGATCGCCTCGATGGCGGCGTCCACCGCCGGATGCCCGGTCCGACCATCCGAGGTGCCCTCGACATCCGGCTCCGTCATCACGCACCCGCCAGCGGGTCACCGAGCCCGGCGGCTTTCTTGTTCGCGACCGCCTTCTTCGCCACCGCCTTCTTCGCCACCGCCTTCTTGGGTGCGGGCTGCGGCACGGCGTCCGGTGATTCGGCGTCCGGCGCAGGCATCCCCGGCGCCAGGGATTCGACGGCGGCGGACACCGGAATGGCCGACTCCGCGGTGGCGGCGGCCGCCGTCGCATCAGCCGTCTGCGCGCGCGCCTGCTCCAGATCCTGCTCGACGCGCCCGAGCCGCGCACGCAGCGCGGCGATCTCGTCGGCCTTCGCGAGTCCCACCGCGCCGAGCGCCCGGTCGACCTCCACTCGGACCAGCCGGGTGAGTGCCTCCCGGTTGGCAGTGCCGGCCGACAACAGATCCTCCGCCACCGTCTGGAGCTGCACGGCGGTGGCACCGCCCTTTCCGACCAGTGACCGGGCAGTCCGCTCGGCCTTCTTCCGGGACGCCTCGGTCAGGCCGAGGGCCAGTTCCAGGTACGCCCGCCACGCGTCACGCATGTCCGACTCCTTTGCCACGGAGAATGTTCGGTGCCACGCTACCGGGACAGGTCGCCCCGGTGCGGTACGGTGCCAGTGCTACCGGCGGACAACCGAGCTGGTCAGGCAGCGTCAGCACGTCAGAAGAGGTCTGGGAGGTTCGACATGGCCAGCATCGACGAGTGCCGACAGGCACTGCACGAGCTCGCCGTGAAGCTCTCAGCCAACGCCGACGACGTGCGTGAGCGGGTCAACCTGGACCGCACCCTTGCCTGCCGGATCACCGACCTGGGTGCCGCCTTCCACGGACGGCTGACAGACGGACGCCTCGTCGACATCGCCGACGGCGACGACCCAAAGGCCAAGATCGCGATGAGCATCGGCAGCGATGATCTGCTCGCTTTGGTTCGTGGGGAACTCGACGCCGGCAAGGCCCTAGCCAACCGCCGGTTGTCGATCAGCGCCAACCCGTTCGACCTACTCAAACTGCGCAAGTTGCTCTGAGCCGGCCCGCTGACGGTGACCGGACCGACCGCCGACCATCAACCCAGGCCGAGTTCGGCCAGCGCCGATCCGGCCTCGCTCGACGCAGCTCGGATCGCTGCTGGGGCTTCCCCCTGCCAAGCGGTTCGGCACAGCAGCCGCAACGCGTCCAGCACGGTACCTCCGGCCCCGTCGAGGACGAGTCCGCCATCGTTGTCGCCGTAGACCTGCCAGGTCGATCCGGCAGCCGTACCACTCGCCACGATCGGTCGCGCGGCGTCAGGGTCGAAGAGCCCGCTGAGGTCTGCGGCAACGTACGTCGGCCGGCGCGTTGGCGGCGCCGACAGCAACTCACTGGCATCGCTGATCCCGGTGAGCACGAGCAAGCTGGCCATCCCGGCCCGGTTGGCACCGTCGATGTCGGTGTCCAGGCGGTCACCGACGACCAACGGGCGCTCAGACCCGGCACGCCGCGCCGCGGTGACGAACAAACCAGGCGCGGGCTTGCCGACGATCTGGTCCGGGTCTCGGTCCAGCGCGGTCCGCAGGGCGGCGACCAGGGAACCGTTGCCCGGCAGCGGACCACGACCACTGGGCAACGTACGGTCGGTGTTGGTCGCGACCCAGTCGGCGCCGGCGCGGATCGCCACCGATGCTTCCGCCAGGTCCGCCCATGCCACCTGCGGCCCGTAGCCCTGCACCACCACGGCAGGTTTGTCGTCGGCACCGTCAGCCAAGGACAGGCCAGCGGCGGACACCTCGTGGCGCAGCGCCTCCGCCCCGACGACGAGCACCTTCGCACCTGGCCCATACTGCTCGGCAAGTACCGACGCCGTGGCGCCGGCCGATGTCAGCACCTGCTCGGCGGTAGCCGGCACGCCCATGCCAGACAACAGCCCAGCGACATCGGCCGCCCGCCGGGACGCGTTGTTCGTGGCATACGCCACCGGCAGGCCCATGCGCCGCAACCGGTCGACAGCTTCGACTGCCCCGTCGACCGGCCGGTCGATCAGATAGATCACCCCGTCGAGGTCGAAGATGATCAGGTCGTACTCGGCGGCGAGCCCACACCGGGTCTCCGCCGGGTCCGACGAGGTCACCGTGTCCCGTCCTCGTCGCGCCGCTCCACCGGGGCGGTGATCTCCGGCACCGCCGGCGGCTGCTCCACCGGGGCGGCGGCCTGCGGTTGACCGCCTCCATCGTCGGCCTGCTCCGGATCGGTCGGCCCGGAGTCGGCCACCACCGACGTTGTCTCGTCGGCTTCGGCTCCCTCGGTGTCGCTCAATTCGATGTCGTCACCGGTGAGTACGACACCGTCCAACTCCAGCAGCCGCTCGACGGCGTCGGTGGCACCGTCCTCGTCCGCCTCCGCCGCCCGCGCAAACCACTCCCGCGCCTCGTCCTTGCGGCCGGCGCTGAGCAGCGCGTCAGCGTAGGCGTAGCGGAGCCGGCCGGTCCAGGGCTGCCCCGCATCCGCAGCCAATTCCCGGACCTGCAGCATCGCCACCGCGGCAGCTGGCTGGCCCAGGTCTCCCCGTGCCCCCGCAGCAACCATCAGCAGCTCGATCGCTGTCTCCGGACCCAGGGCGTCACGGTCAGCACCACGATAGATGTCGATCGCGCGCTCGGGCCGGCCCAACGCCCGCTCGCAATCGGCCAGCACCGCGAGGTACGTCTGCCGTCCGGTCATCCGGTGGTACGCCCGCAGCTCGGAGACGGCGGTCTGCCACTCCCCCGCCCGGTACGCCGCCAACCCGACGGCCTCCCGCACCGGAGCGATACGTGAGGCGAGACGACGCGCAGCCAGGGCGTGCGCGAGCGCCGACTCCGGCTCGTCGTCGAGGAGCTGACCCGCCGCCACCAGATGTCGGGACACGGTCTCGGCCACTGGACGCGCCAGACCGAGTAGCTCGGCACGAACCTCGCTGTGCAGATCGCTCGCGAGCACATCGTCGGCGAGCTCAGGCTGTGGCGTCCGATCGCCCGTGGCCGGGACCGCCGTACGATCCCCATGCTCGTTCCGATGCCCCCGGGAACCGCTGGCGGACCGGTCCGCAGCAACGCCACGGTACGGGCGGTCGGATCCGGTGTCTGAACGGCCGCGGTACCCGGATCGTTCCGGTGCGCCGGCAGCCTGCTGCCCCCGCCCGGCGTACCCACCCGGACGGCGATCTTCCCGCTGCGCGCCGTCACGCTGCTGCGGCCGACGATCGCCGCTCGTCGACTCGGCCCGCCGGTCGCGATCCCCCCACTGTTTCGGCCGCTCATCGCGCGACCCAGCCGTACGAGGCCGATCATCGGCCCGGAAGCCTCCCGATCCACGCCGGTCGACGAAGCGATCGTCGCGGGGCCGGTCGTCACGACGGAAACCGCCCGCGTCGCCACGACGATCATCACGGGGCCGATCGGTACGGGGCCGCTCATCGCGCTGTCCGCCCGTGACGCCACGACGATCATCACGCGACCGATCGGTACGGGGCCGCTCATCGCGGCGGAAGCCAGCCGTGTCGCCCCGGCGATCGTCACGCTGGAACGGACGACGATCATCACGCGACCGATCGGACCCGGCCGGCCGCTGGCGGAATCCGGCATCGTCGCGTCCACGGGAGTACCCGGCATCGCGCGACTGGCTGCGGCGGTCGTCGGAGTGAGGCCCAGTCCGTTCAGTCCGGGAACGCCAATCGCCGTCCCGCGCCGGACGTCCGCTCCCACGTGCGCCCGATGAGGGGCTCTGGCCGCTTGAAGACCCGCCACCGTACGGGGGACGACCGGCACCGTCGCTACGACGGGGAGAACCAGACGGCGGGAACCCACCCGACCGCTCCCGGCCGTAACTGCCGCGGGATTCACGGCTGCCGCCGTCGCGGGGACGGTCGTCGCCATACCGGCGCTCACCTGGGCCGGGGCCGCGACGGTCATCGACGCGACGGGTGTTGGCGCCACGCTCACCGCCAGCACCGCCCCGGCTGTCGCCTCGGCCCTCGGCGCGCGGGCGGTCACGCCGCGGATCACCGCCGGCTCTATCCCGGGGGTGGTCGTCACGCCGCGGTCCGCGGTCACCGCGGACCTGACGGCCGGCATCGCCGCGACCGGAACCACCGGCCCGGCTGGTTCGGTCATCCGTACGGCGAGGTCGGTCGCCATCCTGCCCATTTGGGTTCACGACTCTATCCTCCCTGATGCCCCCCAGCCGACGCACGGCGGGCGCACACAGTTGAGGGCCGCTCCCCGCAGGGAGCGGCCCTCAACTGTAAAGATGTCCGGCGGTGACCTACTCTCCCACACCCTCACGAGTGCAGTACCATCGGCGCTGGAGAGCTT